>JALYTI010000311.1 GCA_030854375.1 Acidobacteriota bacterium
AACTCCCGGGGTGTACTCAGAGGATAGAAATCTTTATCTGGCCGTGCCAATTACTAATGTTGGCGCAGCTCCGGCGCTGCGGGTGCAGATTGAGTCTATTAGCATCGGGCCCGGAAATCTGTTGACACCAACCACGCTTCCTGCCGTCCTGGGAGACATTGAGCCGGGCGGAAGGAGAGTTTTGGACGCTTCTTTCGCGTTGCCAAACGAACGGGGTCTGCTGTCGTTGCTGACTGGTCGCCGTTTGTTTCTCAACTTGAAGGGGAGTTATTCGATCAACAACGAGACGCGGAGTTTCACACTCAATAACGTTCTCAATGTTCCACAAGCCAATGGCGAAGCAACCGCCGCAAGCGCCTCTGTGGATCCTCAGATTGAACGCGGCTCTCCGTTTCCAGCTCAGCCGCTGCCGCGTGCGGGCGAATTTGAGCACGAGCAGGGTAATGTCCCGCCTGTTCCAGCCGGCCCATTTCGTCCGGGCCCTCAAGTACCCGATACAGACGTGCGCATTCCGGGGACAAATGATCTTCGAGGCGCGAGTGGTTCTCGTAACCCATCTTATGTTCAGACGGTGACTTATAAGCCCGAACAGTCTGATGGGTTAGTAGTAACTCGCAACGTCGCCTTCGGGGTAAACGCGGGCGCCCCCCCTGACATGAGCGGTGCGAGCGGTGGTGGTGTTGTGTTTGCAACTGCAAACACGTTCGGCGCAGTGTCCACGGATGATGGCCTAACTTTCACCACCGTGAACCCCTCAACAATCTGGAGCAAGGTCCTTTCTCCGACGAAAGACGCTGCCGGCAATCTGATCGACAGTGGCCTCTGCTGTGACCAGTCCGTGCGCTATCTGCCGACGATTGATCGTTTTGTTTGGCTTCTTCAATTCAATGTCGCAAAGGCTCCGAAAGGAGGCTTGATCAATAAGGTTCGAATCGCCGTAGCCAAACCGGATGACATCCGTACCAAAGGAGCCAGTGGTCCCGGTGTATGGACCTATTGGGACATGAGCTCGGCCACATTCAAGTTGGGCGAGAACTGGATGGATTTCCCGGACATGGCGGTGGGAAAGAATTTTCTGTACTTCAGCATTAACAAAGTCGACACGGGCGGTTTTGCAGTGAGGATCCCGCTGGCCGAACTGCGCGACGGCAAGACCCTTCACATGAACTATACGGCAGCAGGGGTCTGTGCAAAGATGACTCGAAATGCGTCGACCGAAGTCTTCTGGGGCCTTCTTGAAGGGAGTAGCATAAGGGTCTACTCCTGGAAGGAAGACTCAAGCAAATATTCCTGGCGCACCGTGCCTCTGTCATCGTGGTCCAAAGATTTCAGCTCGTACGTGCCCGCGCCCGATCCAACCGGCAAGCGCTGGATTAATGGCGCTGTGGGATTCGACAACGTACAGGGTGCCGCTCGACGCTACGCGCTCAACCCATTCGGCGGATATGTTTTCAACGAACTGTGGTTCGCGTGGAACGCTGGACGCGACGCCTCTTACCCTTATCCAAACATCGTACTGGTACGTTTAGACGCCGGGTCGTTTAGCGTGATAGAACAAACCAGGATCAAGAACAGTAACTACGCGTTCGCGTATCCTGATCTGGCTGCGAACGAGCTCAGAGCAGGAGAACTGGTTGGTTATGATGTGGGTTTCACTTACCTCTGGGGTGGCAATCTGTATTACGGTAATCCGGGTGTCGGGCTGTTTCGTCTCGGTGCCACTCCTGGACAATTGGTGAAAGGGAATATTGAACTTAACAGCGTGGGAGCTAGCGACTTTTCGCCGACCTTCAGGTCGGGTGATTACCTCACGGTGAATCCCCACTGGCCTCAGCCCGGAGTGTTTTCCGCTTTTGTGTATCGTGTGCTGAAAGACTCTACTGTGCCTGGCGGTTGGCGCTGGGAACCTCGGGCGATTAGATTTGGAAGGGAATCGTTTTTCTCGGCGGCTCCTCCTCCACCTATTAGGTAAGCTTTCGGAGCCTTAGCGCCGAACGGGCAGTCGAAGCAACTAACAGGCGTCTCCGGTGGTCGTGTAGACACTGCGCCAGCGCCCGTTTGTCTTCTTATAGATGGAGTATCCATAAGCGTCGAAGCCGTGTTGCGTCACGAAAACTTCCGAGACGCCGTCGCCATCGAGATCAAGTTGGTCAACGAAATCAGCTGCGGAGTCGAAACCCTCAGGCGGAAGCTTGTACGACTGAAAACTAATGAGGGCCGGCTTGTACGACATGACCGGCGCGCCGCCAGTTTGACCAGACGTTTCCCCACCCGGTTCTGCAATTAGAAAAAGATCACGCCGCGCGCCAACTCCCAGAGGAGTTCTCGGTGTCTTCGCCGTCTTCGTCTCAATCACAAAGCTGCCAATCATTTCAAATTTTCCGTCACCATTAAGATCCGTCGCAGTGAGGTTCGTCGTCGTGAGCGTGCGGAGCAAAGCAGGAGTGGTTCCGTGCGAGCGGTAAATCTCGTTCACTAACTTCATTACTGCCTGTCGCTCTGAATTCGAGGGCGCGCGTCTGGAACTCGGCTTCATGCCGAGCGAGGTAGAGGTTGTCGCCAGGGCAGACAGATGACCAGGAATCTTGCCGTTGTTTTCAACCGTTGCCGTTGCATGAATGTTGTTGCACCCGGTGTCAAAACCCTTGATAGTAGCTGTGCCGACTTCTCCGCCGCCAAACATCACTCGGTATTTCATGCCGCTACGAAAGTACTCCTTCGCAAACGCTGCCTGGGCCGTTTCGTTGTACTCCGGATAGGGTTGTTTGAGCACGCCGTTGTCCACCAGCACTACTGCATCCATATTGTTTTGGGCCGGGCCTTCGGGACTATCGCTTCCCGACACTACACAAACGAGTGTAGGAACTTTTCTAATTGACGATTGCTTCGCAATCGGGTCGCGTGGAGCGGATATGAAAGTCGGCAGCCAGAGAAAACTGATAATGACTAACGCGGACCGCGCTCTAATGAACCGAAGACAACCCGAGGCATAGCCTCGAAGAGAGGAGGGCGATACGCGGTAAGGCGGAGCCTTACCGCACTGCGCGGCGGCAAAGCCGCAAACTCCGCCCCGTGGATTGTGTAGTGGTCTCAAACGATACGACAAGTTCATGCTCGTTTATCTTTCATTAGAATCATTCAATTCGCGCAGGCGGTACTGACAACCGTCGCGCTACTGCTCCGGAGCGTGGCGCCCCATTGACCACTTAAGTAGAGGCGGCGTCACGAGCGTTGTGATAATCACCATGATAACCACGGCGCCAAATGTAGCTGTGCTGACTACCGGCTCAGCTACTCCGGCGGCATTTGGCAGCATCAGCGTCGCGCCGATGCCCGCGAAGATTAGTCCCACCTCGCCGCGCGGGATCATCCCTAATCCGATCGCCAGCCGGTTAGTGCCGCGTTGAAGTACACCAAGCGAGCATATTTGTTTCCCGAGGATCGCTGCCAGGGTTAGCACCAGCGCGAAACCAACGATCTCCATTCGCGCAATTAAGCGCAGGTCAACCTTCAGTCCCATTAAGACAAAAAATATTGGAACCAGCACGGCGCTCACCGGCTGCAATAGCTCAGTGAGCTCGCGCTCTCTTCGTGCGTTCGCAGGTCTGTAGTGTACTTCGTCAAGAACGAGCCCGGCCGCAAACGCGCCCACAATTGGCGCCAAACCCGCTTGAGCTGCCACCCAGGATAAAAACAGGCAGAAGCAGATCGAGAGTGTGAGCAGCACGCCTCGTGTCTCCAATCGTCCTGCTCCACGAAGCACCCGTGGCATGAAGAACTGGCCAATAACGATCGAGCCAACCAGGAAGAGCAGGGCTTTAGCAGCAATCAATCCCAGTTCATTAATCGATAAAGCGACGCCGGCGGTTATTGCCTTTATTGCCCCTGCCACAACAGCCAGAATGAGAAGCGCGAGAACGTCATCAATTACTGCGGCGCCTAGAATGATGCGGGCCTCGCGCGTTGCCAGCTTACCGATATCTTTGAGAACTCGTGCAGTGATGCCCACACTAGTCGCGCAAAGCGTCGCACCTATGAAGACGTGGACCAGTCGCGGTT
>JALYTI010000312.1 GCA_030854375.1 Acidobacteriota bacterium
GTGCCGGGTATATCCAGCTTTAGCAAGTGGAATGCCTGACGTGGTTTATGGAGGGTTTGGGAGGGTCCGCTGAATGCATGGTAAAGCTACAGTTTCCCGTTCGGAATTGCACTTCAATTCTAGGAATTAATCATTTCCTTAAAGCCTCAGGTATCAGGCGTAGGACTGTTATCAGTCATTCACCTTTTTAGGTGCCGGTCAGCCAAGCCTGACGCAGCGCCTTCTGTTCCAGAGTAGCGTCCCTCTTTTCGTCTATCTTGTACTCAAAGCGTTCAGGGGGCCCCAGGATAAGGCTAGTTTGAAGGGTGCGGCGGTCCCGTTTCAAGGTAATCGGCACTCGATCGCCCTCCTTGAAACGGCTTAGTGATATAAGCCAGTTTTCCCGCGCTACAGCCCTGCGTCCGAGCCCGGTGATCTCGTCACCCGGCTGTAATCCGGCATCTTCAGCCGGCGAACCATTTTGCACCGCCCCGATTGTGAGACTACCGCTCTTTTGCCAGTCCACTTCAATGCCGACATCGTATGGTTCTTGAGCCTGCACCCGAACCAGTCGCAAACCCAGATAAGCAAAAGCCTCGTCGTAGGGTAAGATTTCGACGCCGCGAATGTGACGCTCGAAAAAATCGCTCAAGTCGTATCCCGCAACTTCAGAAGCGACGCGCTGAAAGTCTTCTGAAGTGTAGCCTCGCCCACGCAGATAATAAGTGGCATTCGGACTCTTGAGATAAAACTCGTCATACATGCGACGCATGACGTCGTCCAGCGAAGCCTTCCCTTTGGTTCGTCCGCGAATCATGAGATCGAGAACCATTCCTATTAACTCGCCTTTGGGGTAGTAACTTATCGAGGTGTTGGCGAGATTTGTTCGCTGCGCATGTGGTGCATCGTCCAGGAACGGCGCGGAAACGGACGAGTCCTGGGCACTCATCAGATGGCTGCCTGGAGCGTTTTCAATTTTGGTAATCGTTTCGCTTTCGCTCCGCAAGAACCGAGTGTTGTCCCACAGTCCCGCTCGACGAAGCATAAGATGTCCGTAATAGTTCGTTAGACCTTCAGCAATCCAGAGCGCGCGAGTGTTCACAGGGCGCGTGAAGTCCCATGGACCAAGCTCAACGGGACGGAGACGCTTGACGTTCCACACATGAAAAAACTCGTGCGCTACTAAATCAAGTGTATCTCCATAAACTCCTGCTTCGCCCAACGCGCCCGGCTCGATTATTTGAGTGGACGTTAGATGTTCCATACCGTCGTCCGAGCGGTCGTCAGCAGCGAAGTGAATCAGAAAGGTGTAGGAATCAAACTCTGGTGGGCCCCACATAGCAGTCTCAGCACGCACAATCTTTTCGATGTCGCGAACCAGGGCTGGTCGTTTTCCACCTTCATCGCCAAACGAATGAACGATGACGCGATATTGTTTGCCATCAACCTGAAATTCGTTCTGAGTCCAATCTGGCGAAATTTCCGTCGGCGTATCGATCATTATGTCGTAGTTGGGAAATTGCCATTCGCGCTGGTCGTTCTGGTCCATGTACCCGTTGACGATCCGCCATCCGGGCGGTGGGACAATCACCAACTTCACCGGATCAGCTTTGTGATTGACTACGTACATAAAAACGCAGCCACCGTTGTAGTTTGCATGTCGAGCATCAAGCTGTGAGAACGTGCCGGAAAGATCGTTGCCGAAGACTTTGTACTTCACTGTGAGGCTGCTGATTCCCTCAGTCGACACACGCCAGGTCTGATCGTCCCTGCGCGTGACGAGTCGCGGCGTTGTCTTGCATTTTGCAAGCGGCGGGCAAATTCCCGCCAGGGCCTGAACCTCCTGAACGTTTTTGGCGAAGTCGAAGACAGCATACCGTCCGGGCGACCACTTAGGCATTTGGAAGTCGAGCGATTGGGCTTTTGAATCGCCGCGCATTTCGATTTCCATGGTCACTTCAAAGAGATGTGATACGGGCCGCGGCATTGAAAGCCGGTAGGTTATCGAACGCAGCGGAGGATTTTGTTGACCCGATGCGACGACACCCAATGCGGCAAGCAGTGGTAGCGCGACTACCATGCGAGCCAAAGTTTTTAGAACAATTCTATTCATAAGCATCGATCGCCGTGCGAACTCTGAGCGGCTTGCCGGTCTCCTGGGCTACGCCCAGCGCTGCGTAGCAGTCGCGGATTATGTTGGTTTTCAGGAAAGACTGTCAAAGAGAACGCTTGGAAATGCGAATAACCTCATCGCGGCTTTGCCGCTTGATGTGCGGAAAGGCTTAGCCTTTCCGTCTGGTCCCCTCATTTCGAGGCTGCGCCTCCTGCCGATTCCAAAAGTCCTCTATACTTGCATGGTAAATAAAGGGTCATCAAAGGCCAAACCATGCCCGCAACCGAACGCCTCTACTACGACGACTCGCATCTGATCGAGTTTGAAGCACAGGTCATTGACAAAACTGAGCGCGTCAGTGGATGGACCGCCGTGACCCTTGATCGCACCGCCTTCTATCCCACCGGCGGCGGGCAACCGAGCGACACCGGAATATTAAGCGGCGCACGAGTGCTCGAGTGTATTGAGTCTGAGGAAAACGGAGTATTGCATGTTATCCAGGGGCGGGCTCCGGAGATTGGCGCAACGGTTAAAGGACGGATCGATTGGCCACGCCGCCTCGATCACATTCAGCAACACACCGGACAGCACATTCTGTCGCAGGCTTTCGTAACTCTTTTCAATGCGCCGACGCGCGGTTTTCGAGTCCTGGATGAAGTTTGTGAGATCGATGTTGAACTTAACAATCCAACCAATGAAATGATCGAAAGAGCAGTTGAGCTCGCGAACAACGTAATCTGGGAAGACCGTCAGATAACGATCACAAGCGTCACGCCTGAAGAAGCTGCCCGACTGCCACTGCGGAAAGAACCTTCGCGTGATGGCGAATTGCGGGTGATTGAAATTGAAGGCTTTGATTTAACTCCATGCGGTGGGACCCACGCTTATCGTACCGGCGAAGTTGGGATGATTGCGGTGCGCAGCTGGGAGCGCGCAAAAGGGCTGACGCGGATTGAGTTCCTTGCCGGTGGGCGCGCGCTGGCAGATTACCGTCGGGCTAACAAGACCGCACGAGCTGTTGCCGGTCTTTTTAGTGGGGCTCGTGACGATGCAACTAAACTCGCCGCGCGCATGATTGAAGAAAATAAGGACCTGCACCGGCGCGTGCGCGCACTGGAAGAAGTCTCCGCGGACACAGAAGCGAGCGAGTTGTTCGACACGACCTTACCGAACCCCGACGGCGCACGAGTCATTGTGAAGACTTTTGACAACCGCGATGCTGAGTCGCTGAAGCGGCTGGCGCTGGCATTAATCGCTCATCCAAATACCATCGCTTTGCTTGGTTCAAGTGATAAGGAAGCGGGGCGGCTGGTGTTTGCCAGGTCCACTGACGCAAGCGGGGATATGAATGCCCTGATGCGAGATGCGTGCGCCATGCTCGACGGTCGCGGTGGAGGCAAGCCCGACATGGCACAAGGCGGTGCGAAGAATGTTGCGAAGCTTGGCCAAGCTATCAGCCAGGCAGCGAAGGCGCTCGCGCCGGAGTAGGTGAGCTTAGAAATGCAGGCAAGCGGACTCAATGCCTTTCTGATTTTTCATTTTTTATTTCACATTTCACATTTTTCATTGGTCCCTGGCTCAGCAAGTCCTTGCGCCGCACAAGGGATTCCAGATGCTGTGATTTATTCACGCACAGATCTTGTGGTCATTCAGGCACAATTGTTTGGTCATTCACGCCCTTAAATCGCTGGAATGGTTCGAAATGACAACTGACATGGGTTCGAAATGAAAACTAATAGATGACAGATGAGAAATGGAAAATCGATGTTTTAGCTGGCTAACCCAGGATTGTAATTGACACTTCTACTTAGGATTCCTAATATTCTTCTGCAAGTGGGGCAGTAGCTCAGTTTGGCAGAGCGCCGCGTTCGCAATGCGGAGGCCCGGGGTTCGAATCCCCGCTGCTCCACCATTTATTTTCAACCATTTACAG
>JALYTI010000313.1 GCA_030854375.1 Acidobacteriota bacterium
CAACAACCGTTCAGGAGAGCTTGCTTCCTTTACGATAATCGCATCGGCCACCTTCTTCAGATGGATCTCCTCCTTCCGCGTCAATTCCTTTCCCGTATAGATGATGATCGGGAGATCGTAGCGCCCGAGATCACTTTGCAACTTCTCGATCAGTTCGAAGCCGCTCATATCGGGCAGCTTCAGATCCAGAACCATGCAATCAAATCTCTCGTCCTTCAGAAGGCTTAATGCTTCCTTACCGGTGGCCACGGCAGTCGTTTTCACATCACCGTTGCCAATCAATTCCACAACGCTCATACGCTGTACATCGTCATCCTCGACAACAAGTAGTTTTCGAATTCGGCGTTCAGCGAAGTTTCGGATGTCGTCGAAGGCTTTACCAAGGTCCTCATGAGTTACCGGCTTTTGCACGTGGTTGAAGGCGCCTTGTTGCAGTGCCCGCTGGCGTTGTTCCTCAACCGTAATAATGTGGACTGGAATGTGTCTCGTCTCCGGGTCATGCTTCAAGCGATCCAGCACAGTCCATCCGTCACGATCTGGAAGACGAATGTCCAACGTGATCGCAGCCGGTTTGTATTTCCTCGCCAATGCGAGCGCCACTGTTCCGTTGGTGGCTACCAAACCTTTGAAATCCTTCTCGCGCGCGAGGTCCAGCAAAATACGAGCGAAAGCAATGTCGTCTTCGACGATTAGCACTACCCGGTCGTCGCTTTCGATATCGTTGCGGTCGTCGAGCACGGCGGAGGCCTCGCTGGCCAGTAAAGCCATGGCTTCATTGTCGAAAGACTCGACAGGCGTCCAGGCGGCCTCGGTCTCCCTGGCGGCGTTTGTCCGCGACTGATTTGGCGACAGAGTCGTCGCGCCCGCCGGCACGTAATTGCGAGGTATGTAGAAAGTGAAAGTGCTCCCTTCACCCGGAGTGCTGACTACCCGAATCTCACCTCCGAGTAAACGCGCAATCTCGCGGCTGATGGATAGTCCCAGGCCCGTGCCTCCGTACTTGCGGCTGGTAGTTCCATCCGCCTGCTGGAAGGCTTCGAAAATGATCCGCTGTTTTTCAGTAGGAATGCCGATACCGGTATCCCTTACCGAGAAGGCCACAACTTCCCCCGCCCGGTTCAGCGATTCGAGATAATAGGTCTCATTCGCGGAGGCCGGAGCAACGCTAAGAACGACCTTGCCCTTTTCGGTAAACTTAAAGGCATTCGAAAGCAGATTCATCAATATTTGCTGCAGGCGCTTATCATCTGTGCGAATAGTCGGAGGCAGTTGCTCTGACTGCTCAATCTGAAACTCAAGGTTCTTATCCTGGGCGAGTTGATGGAAGCTTCGTTCCAATTGCTCGGTCATTTCAGCTATTGAAACCTGGGAGATTTCTATTCCCATCATTCCTGATTCAATCTTCGTCAAGTCGAGAATGTCATTGATCAGGGAAAGTAAATCAGATCCGGATGAGTGGATGGTTTCCGCGAACTGCACCTGTTTTTCGCTGAGGTTCTCGTCATTGTTTTCCGCAAGCTGTCGCGAAAGAATCAGCATGCTATTTAGAGGCGTACGCAGCTCGTGGGACATGTTAGCAAGGAACTCCGACTTGTATTTCGAAGTTAACGCCAGCTGCTCTGCTTTTTCTTCCATCTCCCAGCGAGCTTCTTCGACCTCGCGGTTCTTGGTTTCCACTTCCGCTTTTTGGCGCGCCAGCAATGCCGCTTTCTCCTGCAACTCTTCGTTGGTTTGCTGCAACTCTTCCTGCTGACTCTTCAGCAGCTCTTCAGACTCACGCAGCGATTCCGCCTGCTGCTCGAGTTGCTCATTGGTTTTCTTGAGCTCATCCTGCTGGCTTTGGAGTTCCGCTGCGAGCGATTGAGATTGCTGCAGTAAGTCTTCGGTGCGAGTGTTAGCGGCAATCGTATTCAGCACGATCCCTATGCTCTCGGTCAATTGGTCGAGGAAGGTGAGATGTGTATCGCTGAACGTATTGAACGTTGAGAGTTCTATTACGGCCTTCACTTCACCCTCGAAGAGCACCGGAAGCACGACGATGTTGTGCGGCGGGGCTTCGCCGAGACCAGAGGAGACGTACACATAATTCATCGGAACGTTGGTTACCAAAATTCTTTCGCGTTCCAGCGTGCACTGGCCCACCAAACCCTCGCCGGCATGGAATTCGTTCGCGAGGTTCTTGCGCTTCTTATATGCATAACCGCCGAGCAGCTTCATGAGGGGTTGGCCGTTCGAGCTTGTGTTCACGTAGAAGACACCTTGCTGCGCATCCACCAGTGGCGCCAGCTCAGACAGCACCATTTGAGCAACCGTCGTCATGTCGCGTTGACCCTGAAGCATTCTGGTGAAACGGGCGAGATTAGTCTTGAGCCAGTCTTGCTCCATATTCTTCTGGGTTGTGTCCTTGAGATTAAGAATCATCTCGTTGATGTTGTCTTTTAGCGCCGCGACCTCACCCTGCGCCTCGACCGTAATCGATCTGGTTAGGTCGCCCTTTGTCACTGCGGTAGAAACCTCGGCAATCGCGCGTACCTGCGTGGTCAGATTCGCAGCAAGTCCGTTAACGTTATCCGTCAAATCGCGCCAGGTGCCGGCCGCGCCGGGGACGTTTGCCTGACCTCCCAATTTCCCTTCGACGCCCACTTCGCGCGCCACCGACGTAACTTGATCGGCAAAGGTGGCGAGCGTGTCTGTCATGTTGTTGATTGTGTCAGCGAGTTCTGCAATTTCGCCTTTTGCTTCCACGGTCAGTTTGCGTTCAAGGTCGCCGTTGGCAACCGCAGTAACGACCCGGGCAATTCCTCGTACCTGATCCGTTAAATTGCTACCCATGGAATTCACATTGTCGGTGAGGTCTTTCCAGGTGCCGGCTACACCGCGCACATCCGCCTGGCCGCCAAGTTTTCCTTCGGTACCTACTTCGCGAGCCACGCGCGTAACTTCTGAAGCGAAGGAGTTCAACTGGTCCACCATCGTGTTGATGGTGTTCTTGAGTTCGAGAATCTCGCCCTTAACATCGACGGTGATTTTCTTGGAGAGGTCACCGTTAGCTACTGCCGTAGTAACATCGGCAATGTTACGCACCTGGCCGGTGAGGTTGCTGGCCATGGAATTCACATTGTCGGTGAGGTCCTTCCAGGTGCCGGCTACACCGCGCACATCCGCCTGGCCGCCAAGTTTTCCTTCCGTACCCACTTCGCGAGCGACGCGGGTAACTTCCGAAGCGAAAGAGTTCAACTGGTCCACCATCGTATTGATGGTGTTCTTGAGTTCGAGAATCTCGCCCTTAACATCTACGGTGATTTTCTTCGAAAGGTCGCCATTGGCCACGGCCGTAGTTACTTCTGCAATGTTGCGTACCTGACTCGTCAAGTTACTGGCCATGGAGTTAACACTGTCCGTGAGGTCCTTCCAGGTTCCCGCAACTCCCTTTACCCTGGCCTCGCCGCCGAGTTTTCCTTCCGTACCCACCTCGCGAGCGACGCGGGTAACTTCCGAGGCAAACGAGCTCAGCTGGTCCACCATGGCGTTGACGATCTTCACGGTGCGCAGGAACTCGCCCTTTAACGGCCTTTCATCAACTTGAAGCGCCATGCGTTCTGAAAGGTCGCCGTTCGCCACCGCGCCTATCACGCGGGCCATCTCACTGGTGGGCCGCGCCATGTCATCAATAAGCAAGTTCGTGGAATCAACAAGCCGGAGCCAGGAACCAGTCGCGGAGGGCACGGCGGCCCGGTGGGTTATCTTTCCCTCTTTACCGACTACGCGGCTAACACGTTCCACTTCCTTCGTAGTCTTATCGCTCAATTCGATGATCTCGTTGAGAGTGTCCGCGATCTTGCCCGCCTCGCCTGTCCACTCGCCCGGCAAGCGCACAGAGAAATCGCCCTTTTTAAAGGCCACGAGGGTCTTTAATAGCAGCTTGGTATTCAATGAGTCTGTAGTCAGGGTTTGGGTTCGCATTGTTTCCTTCCGAATTTGGTAACGAATCTGAGAGAGGCTGGTCCCAAAAAGCCCCTCAG
>JALYTI010000314.1 GCA_030854375.1 Acidobacteriota bacterium
CGTACGTCGACCGTTTCATTAATTTTCGATCAGGCTCCGCTCCCGCCTTTGGCGCCGCGGACTTTTGCGCAGGCTGTGCGCTGGGTTTCGAAGCGGCAGGCGTTGGAGCGCCGGCAACAGAAGGCTGCGAAACTTGTGCTGGTTTAGCGGCTGCTGGTTTGGCGGCCGCCGGAGCATGACCCGGCGCCTCCATGATAAAGACGCCTCGCGCATCTTTTTTGATAACCGGCAACGTGCCACCCGCTGCCTGCAGTAAAGCGGAAAGTTCAGCTTCAACAAAACGACTTTGCTTTAGTGGATCGCGCACGTGTCCGAGAGGCGGGCCCATGTAAAAGGTGCCGCAGGTCTGGCATTTGAAGAGCACGTCGTCGCCCCGAAGGTGTATTTCCGACGGCTCACCGGCAGTACGCAGTTGCTTTAGATGACCGTTGCAAAGTTTGCCCTTCGCGTTTTTCTCATTACACACAGTCTGGGCATTAGTGATTCGCTTCGGTACCGGCGCCGTGGCCGCAGTTGAAGAAACCTGATCAGGAGAACTTGCTTCAGGGGTTGTTGCCATAGTTGCTGAATACTTTCGTCCGTCGCTTTTCTGATGGGTAGCGCAAATCTTACCGAGTTGATCAAACGCGCGTCAATGTAATTGGCAGTAGCGGTACTAGTTCACTTCGGAGCGGGCCTCTCTTTGGAGTGCGCGTGACCTGTCACCGCTTTGGTCTTCGGCGGCTTTGACGCCGCAGTCTGCCGCTAAATTTGAGTGAACCATCGCCGCGACAGGTCGCGACGGACCAAAGCGCTGACAAGTCAGCGCACTCCAGAGAGAGGCTCACTCCAAAGAGGCACATTCTTGAAAGTGAACCAGTACAAACCTGCCCCTCCATTTAGCCGTGTTATGCTCAACTGAATGCTAAATCTACTCGGAGCGATCTGGCGTCGCGCACCGAGGCGACTGCGACGCTTGACTGTAAGACTCAGCCATCCGCGGTTCGCTGTAACCGCCGGTGCAATCGTGACGGATCCGCGTGGCCACGTGTTATTGCTGAAACATCGCTTTCGTCCCGGCACAGCCTGGGGATTGCCCGGCGGCTTCATGCAGAAGGGTGAACAGCCCGAGGAGGCATTGCGACGGGAATTACGCGAAGAGGTTGGGCTTGAGGTTGAAAAACTGAAGGTGTTCACCACGCGAGCTTTCCGTGTCCCCATGCAGGTGGAAATAGTTTTCTGTTGCCGGGCAATCGGGGATGCCGACCAGTTTAATTATGAAATCCAAAGAGCCGCGTGGTTCTCTCCGCGCGAACTGCCTGAAGATTTACCGAAAGATCAGGCGCAGCTAATAAAACGCGCCCTTAATGATGGAGCAAGCCTACACGATTGATGTATGCTGTGCGCCGAAAATCAAAGCTGAAGGACGGAGGCCGAAGGTGAACGCAGATGAACCACTCATGTCGAGGCAAGTCGATCCTTCAACCTTCTTACGTCGGGAGAAAAAATGGTAGATCTGATTCCGTCGCCGGAAACTGTAATGCAGATTTTGAAGCGCACGGGCGCTTTTCGCGAAGGCCACTTCGTCTATCCCAACGGTAAACATTCACCACACTACTTTCAAATGCCGCTGGCCTTTCGTTATTACGACACCGCGCGTGTGCTGGCCGTCGGCCTGAGCCGGAAATTTAGAGTGGATCGCGACATCTCGAGCCAGTTACCGAAGGTCGCCACTATCAGTCCCAGCTCGGGCGGCATCCCGGTCGCATTCGGCGTACGCGACGCGCTGAGCGCTGAACAGATTTACTGGGCTGAGCAGGAGGGTGGCAAACGAATGTTCCGGCAGTACATAAACAAGGGCGAGGTGAATCCAGCGATCATGGTCGATGACATCATTCGAAGCGGTCATGCGATCGAGGAGACTGCTGCGCTTGTGAAGGCACTCGGGTCAAACGTCATTGGTTGCGGCGCAATTGTTCGCTTCACAACGGCTCCTACTGAAGTAGAAGGCGTTCCCATCAGATCGCTCGTCGAGTTTGACGCTCACATGTATGACAGCGGCGACGCCTGCAGTGATTGCAAGAAAAACGCGCCGATTGAACATGTCCGTTTTTGAAACTGTTCCTCTTTGGAGTGCGCTGACTTGTCAGCGCTTTGGCCGGTCGCGACTTGTCGCGGCCACGGTGGAATTGAGACTACCGACGCACCGGCGTCAAGCGGCCTCAGACCAAAGCGGCGACTGGTCGCCGCACTCCAAAGAGTTGCCGCTGTTCTTTAGATTTCGTGGCGATTTGCGAGTGCCTTATCCATCGTAACTTCGTCAACGTACTCCAGATCACTTCCTACAGGCATCCCCATAGCGATACGCGTGACGCGAAGGCCAAGCGGCTTGAGTAGACGACCAATGTAATTTGCCGTGGCTTCGCCCTCTGTGGTGGGATTGGTCGCGAGAATGATCTCGCTGACCTCGACGCCATCGTTGTTTTCCGGTTTGAGGCGAGGTAGAAGGTTCGCGAGATGAAGTTCGTTTGGGCCAATGTGCCGGATTGGCGAAAGGCTTCCGTGAAGCACGTGATAGACGCCTTTGAAGCTGCGCGTCTTCTCAACCGCCACCAGACTATGAGGTTCTTCAACGACACAAATCACGGAATGATCGCGCGATGTTGACGCACAAATGCGACAGGGGTCGACGTCAGTGAGGTTGTTGCAGACTGAGCAAAGAACGATGCGCTGTTTTACTTCTCGTATCGCCGTAATCAGACGATCAAGATCACTTTCCGGCGTGCGCATGATGTGAAACGCGAGCCGCTGCGCCGACTTGTGTCCAATACTGGGCAGCCGTTTTAGTTCATCAATTAGCTTTGTGACGGGCTCGGCGTATTCTAACATTTGATCTTAGGTCCTGGGTCTTTGGACTCCGGTCTTAGCGCGGAAACCTCTCATGTCCAAGACCCAAGACCTAAGGCCAAAGACCAAATTGAAAAGTTCATTTAGCCTAGCAGTCCGCCTAGTCCTGGCGGCAGCATCCCCCCGAGCTTCCCCTTCATCGCTTCGTCAACCTTGCGGTTTGCTTCGTTGATAGCGGCGAGGATCATGTCTTGAAGCATCTCAACATCACCTTCTTTGACTGCTTCGGGATCAATTTTCAACGAAACGATTTCATGGTTTCCCTTCATCCCCACAGTTACCACGCCGCCGCCGGCTGAAGCCTCAACGCGCAGGTCTTCCATCTCCTTTTGCATTTTTTCCTGCATCACCTGCGCCTGCTTCATCATTTGTTGAATGTTAAATCCGCCCGGGAATTTCATTGCAAACCCCTCTCTCAGTGTTCAGTTATTAGTCGGCTACGTTTAAAAGCATCGTAACTTTCATTACGAGCGAATGCAACGAAGCGTGATGAAAAGTATGTAGTTCAGAGTACAAGCTTCAGCTTGCGTTGTTACCAACCAGCAACCCGAAGGTTAAACTCTGAACTTCTTGAACTTACCAACCCGGCTACTGCCATCGCCTCCGCATCTGGTATAAGCTTCGACAAAATGAGTGACATCGAATCGCGCCAAACCGAAACAGCAGAGCGCACGCTGACAACCACGATTAAACTTTACTACGACCTTCGGAAGGCCAGGGCGCAGCCGGCACCACTGCTAATTGCGCTGCACGGATATGGCGCAAACAAGAAACAGATGATGCGCGAAGCCCTTGCTATGGCGCCAGGTAGTTTCGCAATCGCTGCGCTGCAGGGCGTTCACCAGCACCTTAAGGAAGCCAGGGAAGCTGGGGGACCTCTGCGCTTTGGCTTTGGCTGGCTCACAAACTTTCACGCTCAGGAGTCTGTTGGAATCCATCATCAGGCGCTGCTCGACTTGATGGAGACGCTCATTACTGAAGGCGTGGCTGATCCAAAGCAAGTATTCTTGCTCGGCTTTTCCCAGACGTGCGCGCTAAATTATCGATTCGCCTTTACACACCCGGATCGCCTTCGCGGCGTTATTGGAATCTGTGGCGGTCTGCCTGGTG
>JALYTI010000315.1 GCA_030854375.1 Acidobacteriota bacterium
CACATTGCTATGGTGATCCCAAAGCGAGTAGCGATAGGCTCGCTCTTTGGTTTCGTGTCAAAGTTTCTGAAGGGATGCATTATGGCCGTGCTGTTTCAGATGGTCAATAACTCGGCGGCTAATGATGCCGTTAACGTAGCGGAGGACTTCAGACGGCTTCAGAGTGCTGTCCGTGATCATATGTAGATGATCCGGCATGATGACATAAGCATAGATGGAAAAGCCTGCAGACTTTCGCAGCCTCCAGGAGATGAGCGAGCTGATCGGAAAGGCGAAGCCATTCCGCACATCAGGCGGCGGAGCCGGAAGAAGAATCTTTTTGCATCGATAGATCTGCTACAAGGGCGTTATGGGAAAGGCGAAGCCATTCCGCACATCAGGCGGCGGACCCGGAAGCAAGAAATCGACAGCGTAATCTGGCTGCGACGCACCGACGGCTCATTTCTCACCCAGAGGTTGCTGCCTGGACGGAAGTCTGATCGAATCTCGCTTTAATTGAGCTCAAACCGAACCGTGACTCGCGCGTTGATCTTTATTTGTCCCAGCGCAAGAGTGCCCTCAGACGGTTCGGAGTCGCCCCCTGAAGTGTTGAAAGCGTTTTGCGAAACATTCTGATAAGCATTGACCCGCGAGGGTACATCCTCTTCAATCGAAAACGCCTTGCCGATCTTCTGACCGATTTCAGTCGTCAACGCGACCGCCTTTTCTTGTGCCGCTTTGATAGCCAGTGCCCGTGCCTGATCTCGATACTTACGCAGTTGAGACGTTTGGAAACGGATCCCGTTGATGCGTGTTACGCCTGACTCAATAACTTCGGACAGCAGATCTTCAGCCTGGGTGACGTCGCGCAACGTGAATACGAGATCCTTTCGTACCGCGTAGCCTATAAACAATCTGCTCTCGTCGCCGCCACGATATCGAGGTTCAAGCTTTATGTAGTCAGTCTGCACATCCTGCGCAGGGATCTTGTACTTCCGCGTTAACGCCAGAAGTTTGCCTAAACGTTCGTCAGTTTGCGCTTTTGCAAGTCGTAAGTCCTTGTTAATCGTTTGCACCGTCAAGTCAAACACCACTTCGTCGGGAGGTGCTTTAACCTCGGCTTCGCCTGTGACGGTGATCAAACGTAGCTCAGGCTTCTCCTGGGCTGCGACCAGCGAGGAAGCGCACAGCAGTAAACTCAAAACCAATACAAAACGAATGTATCTATTTGTCATGTTGAGTTCTCCCCCAAAAACGCACATCGAGTTAGAAGTTTACGCAGGTGCCGCGTTTCAAAAACTGTCCATCGCCCGGCTTGCCTTTGTACACGCCATTCTCAATAACGACTTTGCCTCTCGAGAGAACGGTTTCCACGACGCCTCGAATCTTCTTGCCTTCGTAGGTGTTGTAGTCGACGTTCATATGGCTTGTCTTGATACTCAGGGTCTGTTCTTTATTGGCGTCGAAGATCACTATGTCGGCATCCGAGCCGACGGCGATGGTTCCTTTCCTGGGAAACAGGCCAAACATCTTAGCCGCTGCCGTCGAAGTCAGTTCGACGAAACGATTGAGACTAATGCGATTCTCAATAACCCCGCCGTTAAAGATGAGCGGCACTCGATTCTCTACGCCGGGCGCGCCGTTTGGAATCTTGCTGAAGTCGTCGCGGCCGAGTTCCTTCTGCTCTTTCATACAGAATGGACAGTGATCGGTAGAGATGACCTGAAGGTCATTCATCTTCAAACCCTTCCACAGTTCTGCCTGGTTAGACTTGTCGCGCAGCGGCGGCGTCATTACGTACTTCGCTCCATCAAATCCCGGTTCGTCGTAGTTATCCAGGGAAAGAAAAAGATACTGCGGACAGGTCTCTGCGAACGCGGGGATGCCGCGATCACGGGCCTGACGAACTTGATTCAACGCATCAGCGCAGGACAGATGAACAATGTAAACGGGCGCCTCAGCCATCTCCGCAATTGCAATAGCTCTATGCACGCCTTCGGCTTCGGCGATTGTTGGGCGTGTCAGCGCATGGTACTTCGGCGCCGTATGGCCCTTTGCGAGTGCATGCTTAATGATCTCATTGATTACGATTCCGTTTTCGGCGTGCATGCATATCAAACCGCCGCGTTCACCTGCGGCCGACATGGCGCGAAAAATTGTCGCATCGTCGACCAGGAAAACCCCGGGATAGGCCATGAACATTTTGAAACTCGTAACACCCTCATCCATCGCCGTGTGCAGTTCTTCGATCTGACTGTCTTCAAGTTCAGTGGTGATCAAATGGAAGCCATAATCGATCGCAGTCTTGCCTTCAGCTTTTTTATGCCAGTTATCAATGCCCTCAATCAGGGATTGACCTTTATATTGCACGGCGAAGTCTATGATGGTGGTAGTGCCACCGTGCGCTGCGGCAGTTGTTCCGGTGCGAAAATCGTCGGATGATTGCGTCCCGCCAAACGGCAGCTCCATGTGCGTATGCGGATCGATGCCGCCTGGGATTACCAGCTTTCCGGCAGCATCGATCACTTTATCAGCTTCCATATGGAGCTTAGCGCCGATGACTGAGACGACCTCACCTTCGATGAGTATGTCAGCAAGGTAATCGTCGGTGGCTGTGATGACGCGGCCGTTACGAATTAGGGTTTTCATTTTCTCTCGTCTCTCGATTACTTGGAATGCGAGCTACTTGTAGTCCATCGTCTTCCGGCTATACCGCCTGATGTGCGGAAAGGCTCAGCGTTTCCGATCAGCCCTTAATAATTTGAGGCTGCGCCTCTGTAATCTAATCAATACGGCTATGCCGCCTGATGTGCGGAAAGGCTATGCCTTTCCGGCCAGCCCCTTAATAATTTGAGGCTGCGCCTCTTCTCCAAAAGATTTGATCAATATCCACCTTGAGCGGCTCGTTCTCCAGCGGACAGCGGTTCCAACAACGAACGCTTGACCAACGATAATCTTCGGCCTTTTCAACGAGCCCAGCTCTCACCGGATTTTGGTGAATGTAATTTACTTTCTGTATAAACATATCTTCGCTTGTGATCGAAAACACGTTGTTATGGTGATCCCAGAGCGAGTAGCGATAGGCGCGCTCCTTCGTTTCGTGCTTAAGTTTCTGGAGAGACGCATTATGGCCGCGCTGTTTGAGATGGTCAATAACGCGACGGCTTGTGATGCCGTTGATGTACCGAAGGATTGTCGATGGCTCCAGGGACCTGTCGGTGATCATGTGTAAATGGTCGGGCATGATAACGTAGGCATAGATAAAAAAGCCTGCGGACTTCCGTGCTTCGTCGAGGGCCGCACAGGTTATCACTTTGATAGCATCCGTTCGAAAGACTGGCAGGCGGTCTTTGGCTACCGCGGTCAGGTAGAGGGCGGGAGAGTCTCTTGAAATGGTATGCATGAGGCGAAGCCTCATGATTCTAGGTTCAGCGCGAACGGAAAGGCGAAGCCTTTCCGCACATCAGGCGGCAGAGCCGAAAGCGAGAGCTATTGCATGAGGCGTAGCCTCTTGATTCTGGGTGTAGGTCGAACGGAAAGGCGAAGCCATTCCGCACATCAAGCGGCATAGCCGAAAGAAAAGGCTTTCTGCAGCGGCCAACGAAGCAAAGCCGCCGGGGGTAACGTGGTTTCTCAACCAGTTTCCCCTGCGGCAGTGCTGTTATGAGCGGGCAGTCAGCGAATTAACTAATCACGCGAACGCCAGAGTGCTGTTAATTCGGCACCAGCTCGGACGTGAGTATCGCGCCATTCAATTGCGCCAGAACTGCGCTGACTTTGACCACATTCCGCGAGTCCTTGGCAATCCACACGGTTGTTTTGTCTGCTTCGTTGTCAGCAGATGTTATTTCCACCTTGTACGCGTCAAATGTACCGCTCGGTACCGTGACGCTCTCACTCCCTATTACTTTCAACTGTTTTAGTTGTAGCTTCTGCTTTTGCACATCGAAGTTTCGGAAGCCGGTGCTGTAACCCTCGGCCAGCGGCAGCCGTGCAATGGCATCGTAGGCTCCGGC
>JALYTI010000316.1 GCA_030854375.1 Acidobacteriota bacterium
CGTTTTTCGCAAAGAGACTGCTCTTCGCTGGAAAGACCGCCCCCCGTCATCAAAATTACTTGCGTCATCGGAACTTGTCGCTGAAATTCCAAACCAAGCTGCAAACCGTCATCGTCACCGAGTAAGTAATCAAGTAAGACAACGGCTGGCCGTCGTTGAAAAAATGCAAGGCGAGCTTGCGCACCATTCTCCGCGATTAGAATCTCCCAACCTTCCGCTTTCAACTCGGCCGCAAGAAAGAACAGCAGGTCATGGTTATCATCCACAATCAGAAGCGTGGGCATCTGCCGCAGCGCTTGCAGTCCGCCACCCCTCGATACTATGGCAAGACTCTCCCCACTCTCGTTTAATGAAACGCTCACTTGCGCGCCGGGCAGTATTTCTCCACGAGCAACCATGGTTGCCAGCGGCTGCGTGAGCTGCCGGTGAATCGTGCGCTTTAGTTCGCGGGCTCCGTACTCTTCGCTAACGCCCTTGTTTAATAGAAATTGCCGGCTCTCCGGTAGTACCTCGATCTCAAAACAACGATCGCCAAGCCGGGAGTTAACGTGTCCCTGTAAGGCATGAATGTCATGGTCCAGTATTATCTCGATGGCGTCAGCATCCAGTGGCTGGTAGGTAACGACAGCGTCGATGCGGTTAACAAATTCTGGGGAAAATCGCTTTCGTACCGCACCGAGAGCGATACTACCCAACCGCGCTGTTAGATCTATCTTCGATCGCCTGGTAGCCGATTGAAAACCCATATTGGGATTCAGTTCAGCCATCATTTCGCGCGCGCCGAGGTTGCTCGTGAAAAAGATCAGGCTCTTCTCGAAGTTGACCGAGGAGTTGTCACCCAGACGGAGAATTCCCTTATCGAGAATGCCGAGCAGCAAAGCCGTAATAGAAGGAGCCGCTTTCTCAATTTCATCGAATAACACTAATGCCAGATCGCAATTTTCGCTTGTCGCGTCACCGAGCTGCTGTTGGGTGAGTAGGGGGGTAGTCTCACGGTGGCCGAGATATCCGGGAGGAGCCCCAACGAGTTTTGCTGTTTCGTGGTCCATTTGGAATTCGCCGCAGTCGATCTTAACCAGTTTCTTTTCGCTTCCGTGCAGCAACTCCGCGATTGCTTCAACTGTCTTTGTCTTGCCCGTGCCGGTAGGACCAAGCAGTAGAAATATTCCGGCCGGGCGGCCTTCAGGCGACAGGCCTGATTGGTACATGTAAACGTAAGGCACTATAGCGAGCGTGGCAGCAGATTGACCCACCACTTTGCTGGAAAGCAGCTTGCTCAAATCTCTCGTTTCAGCTTTCGGCCCGGATAGCTGCTGCGAACTTGGAAGTTCACTCCTTTGGGGATCCTCAAAGCTTGCCGATGCTGTCTCATCGAAGGCTTCGGTTGTTTCGAGATCGAGCAGGAATCGTGTCCATGCTTGCCTAACTGCCTCAAACTCTTTCTGTTCTCGGAGACCGCGGGCGTCGAGGTCCGTGCGGTCGCTTTCTGTCAGCTGCGGCCCGGTCAACTCCCGTTCAAGACCTTCCAGATACAAACGTCGCGGGAGACGTCGCTCCCTGGAGTATCGGCTTCGGCTGAGTCGGGCATCCGACCTGGATTTGAATAACGTTCGCATTTCGTTTCAAAGGATTAGGCGAATCCAGCGAGAGCCGGATCGTCCGATGCAACCACTCTTTAGTTTTCCGTGCTAGTTACTATCCCCGCTTTCGCTAGGTCTGGCGACAATTCTCTCCTTAGACCCCTGATGCTTTCGCTGGCTCGGTCCTTAAGCTTTGCGGCCTCTGCTTTTGGTTTCTCAAACGGAGCAACCGAGGGAACTGCAGGACCGCGACTACTTGCTGTTCATTGATTGGATGAACGGCGAGGTCTCAAAAAGGGCCCGGACAATTGAGGGGCGAGTTTCCAGGCGCTGTACGAGGTATCTTTAGTAACAGACTAGAAAGTTGGCCGAGTGATGATCAGCCTCGAGATAATTCTTGATCTGCCCACGGAGTGTATTGCCGGAGCAGTTGCCAGGCAATCCGTTTGATGGGTGAGATCAAAAAAATAAAAGGGTGAGTGGCTGAACAAAGAAGTCCGAAGAAAGCGAAGAGTCAGACGAGTTGGTCATGAGTCCTTTATTACTCCGACTCTAACTGCGTAACGAACAACACCGGTGATCTCATGCACGCCAAGTTTTTCCATCAATTTTAGCCGGTGGGTCTTCACTGTGTTAACGCTAACACCCAATGTTCTCGCGATTTCCTTAGTTGAATGGCCTTCGGCAATCAGTTGCAGCACTTCCCGCTGGCGGGGCGTAAGCTCCTTAATTAATTCGTCGCCACCTTCCTGTCCGTCGAGGTACCCGACAATTACTCTTTTAGTAACTCGCGGACTTAAATGCTCTCCACCGCGTGCAACAGACTCGAGGGCCGTGTAAAGCTCGCCGACAGAATCGTTCTTCAAGACGAAACCTTCGGCGCCGGAACGAAGCGCACGGAACACAAATTCTTCGCTGGAATGTTCGGATAAGATAATGACTTTGACGCTCGGAAATCGCTTCTTGGCCAGGACGGTTGCTTCCAGGCCATTCATAAGAGGCATTGTCATGTCCATCAGAACAATATCCGGCTGCTCGGTCTCAATAAGGCGCAATGCCTCCTGACCGTCGCTGGCCTCGCCGACAACAGCAACGTCAGGAAGAGTTTTTAACAACTGGCAAATACCAGCCCGGACCAATAACTGGTCATCGGCGATTAAAACTCGGAGGGGATTCGTCGCACTCCTCTGTAAGCCTGCTCCAGTCCCCTGATGTGAACCTCGTTCGCGCATTTGTTTCCTCTGAAGACTTTGTCCGTGTTCCAAATTGCTTTCAGGACGAAGTCCCAGCGTCTTTAATTCACGCTGTCACCGAAATTATGGAGAGTGTCCTCAGGACATCTATTGCTCATGCTGTGATCCTTTTTTCGCCGTGTGGCTTTGTCGACCCACTTCTATCTCGATCAGACCTATCTTAATCGCGTAACGAACCAGCCCCGCGACATCGTGAATGTTTAGGCGATCCATTAACAAAGCTCGGTGAGTTTCGACCGTTTTGGCACTTATGTTCATTACTTTCGCAATCTGCTTCGTGCTCAATCCTTCTGCGATCATTTTCAGCACATCGCGTTGACGCGGAGTCAGTTCCCTCGCGGGATTCCCATCCGGAGCCGGGCCGCCTGGGTAACTGTGGCCGCTTCCAGCTGAAACCTCAGGAGAAATATATTCTTCACCGCTCATTACTCTTTTTATCGCCTCTACCAATTCCCCGGTGGCGGCTTTCTTCGGAAGATAGCCAGCCGCCCCTTCCTGGAAAGCTCTGAGTGCATATTCTTCGGTTTCATGAACACTAAGAATGATCACATGTATCGATGGAAACTCCTCCTTGATTCTCTTTAGGACCTCTAGCCCGTTGACTCCAGGCATCACCATGTCCAGCAAAACAAGATCAGGTGTCTGCTGACGTATCAGCGCGAGTGCCTCATACCCGTCTCCCGCCTCGCCTACAACGTCGATTTCATCGACTCTTTCCAAGAGCGCACGAATACCCGCCCGCACAAGTGTGTGGTCGTCTGCCAGAATGACGCGGATTCGGTTCACTTTGCTTTGCACCCCAAAATCACTAGTTTTTGGGAACAGGAAGCTGACTTCCAAAATGGGCAGGATCCCCGTCCGCTGCCAGCAATGCCGCTCGGTCGGAAGAGTGGAAAAAAGCTCGGGAGGTAGCTTTTAGATACGGTACTTCTGCCATACTGACTCTAAGTAGTTGGCCGCACGTAACTTTAGGCTAATGCAGGCTCAACCAATGCACAATCAGGAAAAACCTGAGTGGGTGACCAGGACCTAGGAAAACCGCTACTCCTGGATCGGTTCACCTCGTGTTCGGATTTCATCATTCTCGATTGACCTCTTTGGACCCTGCCAGGTCCATTACCCGCCCCCTGTTGCGCCTGAAAGCTGAGTACAC
>JALYTI010000317.1 GCA_030854375.1 Acidobacteriota bacterium
GATCAGGACCGCGCCACCCGACGAAGGCGGCGGCATAGATACAACCTCATAGCCTCTATATTGTCCGCGCAATGGTTCGCGCTCTTTCGGAACATACCCGTGCAGATCATCGATCGTCATCAAGCCGTTATTACGCTTCATGTCGGCCACAATCATTTGCGCTGTCTGACCTTGATAAAATTCATTTGCACCAGACTTTTGTAGTCGCGCAAAGGTGGCGGCGAGATCTGGCTGGCGAAACAAGTCACCTTCGTTGTAGAACGTTCCGTCGTTTAGATAAATTCGCCTGGTTTCGGAATACTGTGAAAGATAGTCGTTGTTGCCCCGCAATGATCGCGCAAGCGAACGAGTCACCACGAATCCATTGGCTGCGAGCCGGCGCGCGGGCTCGATCAATTGAGGCCAACTAAGTCTGCCGGATCCATATTTCTTCAGAGCCAGCTCCATGCCGCGTACGGTTCCGGGAATGCCCGCAGCACGATAGCCAACCAGCGAGCCGCCTTCACCTTCGATCAAATTACCGTTCTTATCCAGATATACGTTGCGTGTGGCGGCGGCCGGCGCCATTTCCCGGTAATCGATTGCGGTGGTTTTCCCACTCTTGAAGCGAATCATCATGAAACCGCCTCCGCCCAGGTTGCCGGCGGCGGGATGCGTCACAGCCAGCGCGAACGCAACTGCTATGGCGGCGTCGACCGCGTTGCCGCCACGTTTCATTACGTCAACGCCTACGCGCGAGGCCACCTCGTTGGTAGAGGCGACGATGCCATGACTCGCCCGAACCGGCTCGCGCGAGGCTGCCAAGGCAATGCGCGGCGCGATCTTTGAAAGAAGCGGCGAATCGGGGACGCCCATCAACCCCACGGCTAGGCAGACGATAAAGAACAGGCGAGTGATTATTTGCAGACTTTTATTTCTCATGGTTTTTTTCAGAGACATTTAGAAGTGGCTACTTCTTTGGAGTGCGGCGACTAGTCGCCGCTTTCGAAAGCGCTGACTAATCAGCGCACTCCAAATGCAGGTCGCGTTACCTTAGAACGATCTAAAAGCCAAATCTCCCGGGCGAAAGAATGTCGCACGGGTCGAGTTGCTGCTTGATCCTTTTCATCAAACCCTCTGCTGGTGCTGATGTTCCCCAACTTCCGACGCGATTCTTTACCTTCGGCGGTGCATTTTCAATGATGAGAGCGCTCCCCAAGCTTTGCGCGTTTGCCCTGAGCATTTCAACGCGGTCGATAAATAGCTTTTCAATGTCCCCAGACGTAGTTTCATTCTCGGGAAGGCGATCAATAAGCCGAATGCGCCCGTCACCCACGCCCGCTTGCCACATCGGTCCGACATTGTTATTCAAGCGCGCCTTATCCAGTTTCTCCAGGAATGGTCCTACATCAGCAGGTCGCAAGCCAACTCTCCAAATGAGGTCTTCCCGAAAGCGTAACGGCAACGCCGCAAGCGAATGCCAAATTGTTGCGTCGTCTGGAGCGACCTGCTCATTCGTGCGCGGGTCATTGTCGATTAAAAATTCGATTGCGCGCTTTGCTTGCTCATCGACGGCGTTCAATGAACCTGCAAACCTGACCAAAAGCAAATGGTCCTTTCCTTCTGACCACCCGGCTTCGTATGCAAGCCGGGGAGAAAGAAGTTCTACCGCAACTGGAAAGAGACAAGAATCTATTACTTGCCTGGCGCCCGAAAGGAGATCTTCGCGTTTGCCCGTCGCGAGAATGCTTCTCGTTTCAAACGGAATTGGTCTGAGTTTGAAGTTAACCTCGACAATTACGCCCAGCGTCCCATAACTGCCGGTGAATAGTTTGCAAAGATCATAACCGGCCACATTCTTTACCACGCGGCCACCCGCTTTGATAAGGCTCCCATCAGCAAGCACCAGCTTCATTCCAATGACGTGCCGTCTGGGCGCGCCATAACCAAACTGTTGCGCGCCGGCGAGTCCGGTAGCAACTACGCCGCCGATTGTTGCACGTCCATCATCAGGTGGATCGACCGGTAGCCACTGACCGTTTTTTGCCAGCGCGTTGTTAAAGTTGTTGAGCGCGACACCCGCTTCCGCTATGGCCACGAGGTCCGCAGGTTCATGCTCGATGATGCGACTCAATCTCAACGTGCTGACGACAATGTTGACTCCGCGCAAAGGTTCGCCCGCGTCGAGCCAGGTCATCGCTCCTGCCGGGCTAACTGGCCAGCCTTCATTCGATGCGAGTTTCATGACCTCGCAAACTTCAGCTATCGAGCCAGGCGTTACGATGAGCGGCGATGGGGAGAAAAGGGAACTCGTAGACGCGGAGATG
Source organism: Acidobacteriota bacterium (assembly GCA_030854375.1). GTDB lineage: Bacteria > Acidobacteriota > Blastocatellia > Pyrinomonadales > Pyrinomonadaceae > PSRF01. The sequence continues at coordinate 2,307 of JALYTI010000317.1, forward strand.
TTTGCGTGACCGACAATGCGAGCTAGCTTCTGACAAGCGACATCGGGATTAAAGGGAGTCGTGGCACGTACCTGACGGGCTGCTGTGTTTGCGGCTTTGCCGCCGCTCAGTGCGGAATGGCTACGCCTTTCCGGCACCTCGTCCAAAACTTCTTTTTGTGAGGCTACGCCTCGGATTTGCGGGCGGGACGGCCGCGCGCCGAGGGACACGGCGGTTGATGATGCCTCTCCCGACGGGAGATTGGACATTGGAGGTTGGACGTCAGACTTAACTTGAGCACGTGCTTCGCCGCAACCGCGCAGCATTGGAATAATTTTCCCAGGATTGCAGAGCCCCGTTGGGTCAAAGGCGGCACGCACTCGCAACATCGTATCCATGTCTGGCTCGGAAAAAATCAGCGATAGCAGTTCGCGCTTGTCATAGCCAACGCCATGTTCACCCGTAATGCTGCCGCCCGCGCGCACGCAAGTTTCCATCAACTCACGTCCTGCTTCTTTGACGCGATGAACTTCATCCGCAGATCGTGAGTCGAAACAGATCAGCGGATGCAGGTTGCCGTCACCGGCATGAAATACATTAGCGATGCGCAGTTGATACCGCGAAGCGATTTGATATGCAGCATCCAGGACTTCCGGAAGACGGGATCGCGGCACGACCGCGTCTTGAATCATCGAGTCGGGTGAGATACGCCCGATAGCGCCAAATGCACCTTTGCGGGCAGCCCACAATTTCTTTCGCTCGTTTTCATCTTGCGCGAGCCGGCAATCACGAGCGCCATGCTGCAGGCAAATACTCTTGACGCGATCAGCTTCGTCGTCAATTCCGGCTTCAATTCCGTCGAGCTCGATAAGTAACGCGGCACCCGCATCCAGGGGTAAACCCGCAGCGAATACGCTTGCCTCCACTGCTCGTATTATCTCGCGATCCATCATCTCCAGTGCCGCAGGCATTACGCCGGCTGCGATGATCGCCGATACGGCATGGCTGGCTTCGTTGACCTCGGCAAACTCCGCAAGCATCGTGCGCACCGCAGGAGGGACAGGCACAAGACGTAGGGTGGCTTCCGTAGCAATACCAAATGTTCCTTCGGAGCCGATAAAAACTCCCAGCAAGTCGTATCCGACCTGTTCGGCCCCGCTACCGCCTAAATCCACAACCTCGCCACCAGCCAGGACTACACGGATGCCGAGCACATGATCTGTCGTCGTACCATATTTCAGGCAGTGTATCCCGCCGGCATTCTCCGCAACGTTTCCGCCAATCGTGCACGTAGGCTGGCTCGATGGATCTGGGACGTAATGCAGGCCGAGATGTGCAACCGCCCTGGAGACGTGGAGGTTTACAACACCGGTTTGGACGACGGCTACGCGATTGTTTTCATCAATCTTTAGAATTTTGCGCATGCGCGCGAGTTCTATAACGACGCCTTGGTTTAGTGCCAACGCACCTCCAGAAAGGCCTGTTCCGGCTCCTCTTGGAGTGAAAGGCACACCCTCATGCGCCAGCACGCGCATCACTGCCGCAGTTTCTTCAGTGGATGAGGGAAAAACGACCGCGCGCGGGCGATACTTGTGCTGCGGTAGTCCGTCACATTCGTAAACAAGCAATTCGTCGGGCTCGCTGAGTACAGCAGCCTGTCCCACGATCGCCCTCAGCTGTTCGATGATTGTGTCCACGTAT
>JALYTI010000318.1 GCA_030854375.1 Acidobacteriota bacterium
CGTTGGGTGGTCCCATAAAACTCGAAGGAAGCGCGCAATAGGAAAGAGCAGTGTACAGAAATAATAATGAGAAATCTTAAATGACATATGGAAAAGGTACTGATTTCTCATTTCTCATTTTCCATTCTGTCATTTTGTCGTACCCGGCACTCGAAATCTGAAATCTCAAATCTCAAATCTGAAATCTCAAATCTGCAATCTGCAATCTGCAATCTGAAATCTGAAATCTGAAATCTTACCCTATGTCCCTACTAGTGGTTGGCTCGGTCGCCTTTGACGCAGTCGAAACGCCATTTGGCAAATGCGAGAAAATGCTGGGTGGCTCGGCATCTCACTTCTCTATCTCCGCCAGTTATTACACGGACGTTCGAATCGTAGGCGTGGTGGGAGGCGATTTTGGCGCTGATGAGCAAAGGGTTTTCGATGCTCACCACATCGACACGTCCGACCTCGAACGTGTTCCGGATGGAAAGACGTTCAGATGGTTTGGCCGGTACGACTATGATCTCAACGTCGCGCATACGCTCGATACCCAGCTGAATGTTTTTGCTGATTTCAAACCAAAACTTTCAACAACATCGAAGAGTGCACGCCTGGTTTTCCTTGGCAATATTCAGCCCGATCTACAGCGCGGGGTCCGCGAGCAAATTCCAGACGCTGAACTGGTGGCGTTGGACACAATGAATCTCTGGATTGAAACCGCCCGAGAATCCCTGTTGCGCACGATCAAAGGCGTGGACGTGGTGATTATCAATGACGCCGAAGCGCGACAGTTGACGGAAATACCTAATCTCATTAAGGCGGCGCGAACAATACTTTCATGGGGACCCAAGGCTCTGATCGTCAAGCGCGGCGAATACGGTGCCGCACTTTTTACCAACGAGAACTATTTCGCAATCCCGGCTTACCCGCTGGAATCGGTTTTTGACCCGACGGGTGCCGGCGATACATTTGCTGGTGGTTTCATGGGTTATCTTTCGAGCCAACCAAAGCTGGACGACGCCGCCATGAGGAGAGCGATGATCTTCGGATCCGTAATGGCATCATTCAACGTAGAAGAGTTTGGCACTGCCCGCGTGCAAAAACTTACGGCAGATGAGATTAATGACCGCTTTCGCGCATTCAAGCAAATGACGCACTTTGAAGAGATTCCCTTTCAAAAGGCAGTGACGAGTAACAAGTGACATGTGATAGGTAAAGCCTTATTCTCTTATTTGTCACTTTTCACTTATTAGTCATCACGGGGGTTTTTATGTTTTGTCCTGTTTGCGAATCTGAATACGAACCCGGTATTACGCGCTGCCCCGACGACAATTCGGCATTGGTTAAACGCCTGACGTCCGACAATACAGCTCACGACTCAAGCGAAGCGACGTTCATTCCGCTTCACCATCTTGGCTCACCCGCTGAAGCCGAAATGGTAAACGACATTTTGACTAAGAACGGAATCCGTTCGGTGATTAAGTCTGGTGGCGCGGACGCTTTATCGCCTTTGTTGTCTGCGACGAGAGAAGGCGCAGTAATCTTCGTTGACGAGCGAGACGCCGACCGTGCGAAAGAACTCTACGAAGCCTTTTTTGGCGACGACACGACTCCATTGACGGGCGGTATCCCTGAAGACGAGAGTGCAGACTAAATGACCGGACCGGAGAACTCCCGGGCACGACTCGAAGAGAGCGCCGCCGACCGAGGTTCATGGTGGCGTTTAGGAGTAACGCAAAATGTTAGGTCGCCTCGTGGCCGTAGCAGCCAAGCCAACAGTTTGCGGTGCATCAGACGGTATAACGTAAATCCCGTTTAGATAGGGCACTTGTGCCCCGCCGCGCAGGCGGACAACTCCGCTTTCTAAACGATGCGCTGCTGATATTCAGTAATGGCAAGCGACGCAACAGACGCAATCGTCGTTTTTATGACGGCCGCAAGCAGTGAAGAGGCAGCCAGATTAGCGGAACTGCTTGTGGAAGCGCACCTTGCTGCGTGCGTGCAAATGTTGCCGCAGATCGAGTCGGTTTATCGCTGGCACGGCAAGGTGGAGCGTCAGACAGAAGTCTTATTAATTGCAAAGACGACTAGATCAAAGTTCGCGGAGCTTGAACGCCGAGTACGAGCGGCCCATAGTTACGAGATTCCCGAAATCGTTGCTCTCCCGGTTGTCGCCGGTTCTGCTCCTTATTTGCAATGGCTTGTGAGTGTTACGCATGTGCTTACGGATATCGGGTAATCACGCCGCGGCTGAGTAGCTAAGGTTCCTTAATCGCGCGGTATTCATCGCTCAATCCCTTTTCGAAATCCCGCAACGAGCTTTGACTGTTGACAATGACCTCCACTATCTCAGCCGGCGAGTCGGTCAGGTGAAGAAGAAGGAGATCTGCGTCCGAGACTTTGTTTTCTTTTAAAGCAAAATTGCGAATCCAATCCAGCAGTCCGGCCCAGTAACGAGAGCCAAACAGCACTACCGGAAAGTTGCGTATCTTACGCGTCTGAATCAAGGTCAACGCTTCGAAAAGTTCGTCAAGCGTGCCAAACCCACCGGGAAAAATAATAAAGGCCTCGCTGTATTTGACGAACATCATCTTGCGTACGAAGAAGTATTTAAACTTCAGGGAAAGCGTCAAATAAGGATTCGAATGCTGTTCGAAAGGCAGCTCGATGTTGCATCCTACGGAAACTCCCCCCGCTTCAAAAGCGCCGCGGTTTGCGGCCTCCATGATTCCCGGCCCGCCTCCCGTAATCACCGCTAATCCTGCGTGAGCGAGTAAGGCTGCCGTCTCCTGAGCGGCTTTGTAATCCGGATCGTCAGGATGCGTGCGTGCTGAACCAAAGATCGAAATACCGTGAGTAAGAGTAGCGAGCTCGTCAAAACCCTCGACGAACTCCCCCATAATACGAAACACACGCCACGTGTCAGTGTGAGTAAACTCATCTGGGCCGGGGCTCTCCAGGAGTTGCTCGTCCTGGGTTGTGCCCGGCTGGTGGTGCTCCTCAGGTTCTTTTAATTCGGCCATCGTCTCCTCAAATGCCCATGATGTTATAGCCGCAATCAACGTACATGACTTCGCCGGTGATTGCCGAGGACATGGAACTACAAAGAAATAGAGCAGCATTGCCGACCTCGCGCGCTTCAACATTGCGTCGAAGCGGGGCACGCTCAGAATGATGCTTCAGCATCGTGGAGAAATCTGAAACGCCGCGAGCAGAGAGTGTCTGGATGGGACCCGCGCTGATGGCATTGATCCGGATGTTTCGTGGTCCCAGGTCGTTCGCCAAATAACGTGTGCTCGCTTCCAGCGCAGCTTTGGCGACTCCCATAACGTTGTAACCGGCGACGACCTTTTCTGCGCCGTAGTAACTCATGCAAACGATACTTCCACCTTCAGTCATCAGCGGTGTGGCAGCTCTGGCCAGTTGGACCAACGAATAAGCGCTAATCTCAAGCGCGGTGAGAAATGCCTCGCGGCTCGTCTCAAGATATTCGCCGCCTAAAGCCTCCCGAGGCGCGTACGCGATGCTATGAATCAAAAAATCGAGACGGCTGAATTCCTTACCGACTCGTTTGAAAGTCTCATCGACCTCCTCTTGTTTTGTTACATCACAAGGAAGTAGTAACGAACCAGGCATAGCCTCGCTCGTTAGGCTCTCGACGTTTTCCTTCAGCCTTTCGCCCTGATAAGTGAATGCCAGGCGGGCGCCTGCGCCGTGCAGTGCCTGGGCCGTAGCCCACGCAATCGAGCGCTTATTTGCGACGCCGAAGATGATTCCGAATTTGTTTTCCAGAAGATTAGTCATCAATTATGCTTTGGATCCGACAGATTGAACCTGCGAAGTATCAGGTAAGTCCAAGCTAAGAGCAAGTTTGCTGAAACATCCGAGATCCGATGACATTCAAGCAGTTCAGAGTACAACCTTCAGGTTGCTGATCCGATTCAAGAGCCGATGACATTCAAGCAGTTCAGAGTACAACCTTCAGGTTG
>JALYTI010000319.1 GCA_030854375.1 Acidobacteriota bacterium
TTTCAAAGGATACCGACAAAGAGCGTTTGGTCTATGGTCTTAAAGTATTTCTTGAATTCCTTGTTATCGGGCTGCTGTTGAGCTGGATACTTTATTTCATTCCGTTCTGAGACGTCTCCGCAGAGTTGGCATTCACATGGCTGTCCTTGAAACCGAAGCGCTCGTCTTGAGAACCTATAACTTTGCCGAAGCAGACAAAATCGTCGTCTGTCTGACACGCTCGGCAGGTCTCATCCGTGGAGTTGCCAAGGGTTGCCGCAAGCTTAAGAGCAGATTTGGCGCGGCACTCGAACCCTTCACGTTGACGAACATTAGCTACTACCAAAAGGAACATCAGGAACTCGTATCGTTAAACCAGGTTGAGATCGTGAAATCACATTTCAATCTCTCGAGTAACGCTGAGACGCTCGCGGGCCTGGCGTATATGGGAGATCTTGTGATTGAGTTTTCGCCGCCCTACGAACCAAACGAACGACTCTTTAGAATGGTAAAGGCGTGCCTGGACGCGGTTTCGGAATCACAGCAAGACCTTCAGGTAATTCTGCGGTACTTCGAGGTATGGCTGCTAAAGCTTGAAGGCTACCTCCCGGATATGCGTCACTGCGGCCAATGTCATCGACGCTTCGACGAAACCGAGCCGACATTTATGGGGGCCGATACCTCGTTCCGATGCCGAAGCTGTAGCCATGGAAGTGGCGCGCCATTGTCCAGAAAACTTCAAACGCAACTGCGGGCAACACAGAAACTCGCACCTTATCTTTTTGCTCAAGAATCACGGGCAGTGCCCGCCAGCATTCACCGCGAAATGGCTGAACTAACACATCAACTTATTGGACGTGTACTCGAAAGACAGCCGCGATTAAGACCTACGTTTCAGTAGGCCACCTTTCTGCATAGATTCACACCTAAGAAGTTACTTTAATGTTTGCGGGCGGAAAATTAATACCAAGATACGTATTCAGGGGCGCGCTGCCTTATGTGCTGCTTTCCCTGGTGTTGTTAACTGCCATCCTCTTCGCGCAGCAAGCGGCGCGATTTGCCGAGCTTGCCCTTTACACTGATCTTCCTATCTCGTTGGCCGGTGAAGTCGCTGCCGCGTTGCTGCCCAGCGTACTTGTACTGACTTTGCCAGTCGCTGTGCTCGCCGGAATTGTCACCGCCTTTGCTCGAATGGGCAGTGACAGTGAGATCGTCGCTATGCGCGCGGCCGGCGCCAGCACCTGGAGTCTCTTGTGGCCGGTCCTGGTTATCGGCCTGCTGGCTACATGCGCCGCAACGTTCTTGCATTTGCGGGAGGTGCCTCAATCAGCGCGTGACCTGCGACGAGCTGCGGTGCAAGGCGCGCTTCGCAAACTGGATTCGCCGGTGGAGCCTCGCACATTCAACACTGAAATTCCCGGGTACGTGATCTACGTAAGGGATGGTGATAAGAACCAGGGTTTGTGGGGCCGCGTCTTTATTTACGCTCAACAGCCTGATGGTTCTACCCGCGTGGTAACAGCTCGATCCGGAAGAATTGACTCGTCAGGTGAAAAATCAGAACTGGTATTAAGCGATGCGGTGGCGATGAAGATCCCCTCCGCCGCAAGTGCCGAACGTTCGTACGTAGTGGAGCGCCTGGATCAACTACGCATCGCAATAAACACCGGCCGCGGCGCTCTCATCGAGCGCTTAAGTCAAAAGGAGATGCAGGCGGAAGAGTTGGATTGGAATGATCTGAAACAGCAAGCTCATTCGAATTCAATTGGCGAGAGAAGGGAAGCGGAGAGGACGCTTAACCGAAGACTGGCGCTTTCGACGTCACCATTTGTTTTCGCTCTGTTCGGTGGGTTGCTTGGGCTGAGGGTAAGACGCGGTGGTCGTGGCGCAGGTGTGCTCCTGTCTCTCGTCGTGGTGATCCTTTACTATCTCATCTCTTTGCTCGGCGAGTCTCTTGCTGCAACCAGTACTGTCCCGGCAATTGTCGGGGAATGGATGGCCACAGCTGTAATACTTTTGTTGAGTCTGATCCTCTTGCTCTTCACTGGAGTGCCACGACTTGGATGGGCCAGACGGGTTTTTAGAAAAGTGCGCAGAGACGCCGGAGAGTATCGCGCGCCTGTGCCTGAACATACGCTGGGCGCGGGGCGTTCGGGTTTTCCGAGCTTACTTGATACTAGCCTCTTTCGAACGCTGGGTATAAGTTTCTTGCTTGGTTTTGTTTCGCTCGTTTCAATTTTTATTATTTTTACGCTCTTTGAGCTTTGGCGTTTTATCGGAAGCAATCATGTTCCCGCGGGAGTGGTGGCTAAGTATCTTCTTTTCCTTCTTCCACTGGTGGCCGTCGAACTGTTCCCCGCAACGATGCTGATCACAGTGTTGATTACATACGCGCTCCTGGCCCGCCGAAGCGAAGCGATCGCCTGGTGGGCCTCGGGCCAAAGCGTTTACCGACTCATGCTTCCCGGTTTGTTGTTTGCCATAACAGCCGGTGCAACCACCTGGTTAGTCCAGGAACATGTGATGCCCTCGGCCAATCTTAAGCAGGAGGCATTGCGAGTAAGGATCAGAGGTGGTCAACCTCGCGCGATCACCGGGACCGGTCGTCAGTGGTTGGCGTCAGTGGAGAACAAGCGTTTGTATTCGTATGAATTTGATGAGGAGCGCGGAGTTTTGATTGAACCGGCTATCTATGAACTTGACGACGAAGCAGTACACTTGAGTCGTGTAACAACCGGCAAGCTGGGTTTTTGGACAGCCAATAACCAAATGATCGTCAAGGAAGCGGAGACCGTTAGCTTGCGGGGCACACCTGCGATGAACGTGGAGCGGAAAGCTGAACCAGAGGCACATTTGGGCGGGGTGGAGCCACCGCAAGTTTTTGAACCGACAATCGACAAACCATCTCAGCTCAGCGTGCGCGCCTTAAGCAGTTATCTGAAAGCGGCGAAACAGCGCGGCGTTGAAGTGTCGGCGCTGGCCCTCGCCGTTCAGCGCAAATATGTCAATCCGTTCAGCGTGGTAGTTATGGCATTTATAGGAATGCCATTGGCGCTGGCGTTTGGCAGGCGCGGAGCAATAGTCGCTCTATGTGTTGCGGTCGGTATTAGCGTCGCATACTGGGCGATAGGCGGAGGCTTTCAACAGTTGGGGAATCACGGACTGCTGCCGCCAGAGGTTGCGGCGTGGGCCCCACCGGTAATTTTCGCCGCCGCGGGGACTTATTTTCTTTCACGCGTACGAACGTAGAGCTAGGTTCCGGTCTCCCAGCTGGAAATATATTCCAGTTGCTCCGCCGTCAAGGTGTCGATAGCCAGCCCCAGAGCTTTTAGTTTTAGGCTCGCGATCTCAGTATCCACTTCCGGCGGCAACAGGTGCACGCCTGGCTTGAGCTCACCCTTTCGCTTAACCAGGTATTCGACCGAAAGCGCCTGGTTGGCAAAGCTCATGTCCATCACGCTGGCCGGGTGGCCCTCGGCAGCCGCCAGGTTAATTAATCGACCTTCTCCTAAAACCATTACTCGATGGCCGGAGGCCTTCACCTTGTACTCTTCAACAAAAGGTCTAACACTCGCGACGTCCTCCGACATTTCGCGCAGGGCCACGAGATTGAGTTCAAGATCGAAGTGACCACTATTGCAAACAAGAGCGCCGTCCTTCATGCGCGCGAAATGCTGGCCGTCGATCACGTGACGATTGCCGGTAACCGTTATGAAAATGTCTCCCAACGACGCTGCCTCGGCGATTGGCATAACGCGAAAACCGTCCATCACGGCCTCGACGGCTTTGATAGCGTCGACTTCCGTTACAATCACGTTTGCTCCCATGCCGCGCGCCCTTAGCGCCACTCCCTTGCCGCACCAGCCGTAACCCACCACCACGATATTTCTTCCTGCCAGAAGAATGTTTGTGGCGCGAATGATTCCATCGAGAGTGGATTGCCCGGTGCCGTACCGATTGTCAAAGAAATGTTTGGTCTGCGCA
>JALYTI010000320.1 GCA_030854375.1 Acidobacteriota bacterium
TGGGACTAGCTGAACGGGATTACGCTGTGCTCACGCTACATCGGCCGTCGAATGTGGATGACGCCAACACCTTCTCACGAATACTTGAAGCACTTGAAGAGATTGGCAAGCGCCTTCCAATTATCTTTCCCGTCCATCCTCGCACGCGAAAAACGATCGCCGAGCTTGGTTTTTCTGAACGAGTTGGGAAGGCCACGGGCGTGCGCGTAATCGACCCGCTCGGCTATATCGACTTCCTGGGTCTCTACAGCAAGGCCCGGCTGGTGCTTACGGACTCTGGCGGTATTCAAGAGGAGACGACGGTATTGGGAATTCCGTGTGTTACTTTGCGCGAGACTACCGAGCGGCCAATTACCGCCGAGATGGGAACTAACACAGTCGTAGGCACAGATCAGTGCAAGATCACGCAAGCGGCTTTCGCAGTTCTCGACCGGTCCACGCCTGAGAATTATTCTGTTCCGCCGCTTTGGGACGGACACACTGCGGCGCGCATTCTCGACTCGTTGCTGGGAAAACCCCTTCCTTCTCGGTAAATCTTTCGGATGACCCTCCTTAGTAAAGTGAAGCGCGCAATTCGTGGCGACATCGCTGCGAAAGCAGTTGTCCTTGAAGTACTGAGACGCGGCCATGCTTCGATACGACAATCGCGTGAGCGCGCTAACTTGAAACGGCGCGCGAAGGATGCCGCACGACTTCGCCCAGAGTTTGCGCGAATGGAAGCCGCTGGGCTTCTCAATCATTTTCAGCGTCGCACAGAACCAGTATTCCTCCCGGGCTTCGCCGAGTCGCCGGCTAGCTTCCGGATTTTGCAGCAGAATCATTTTCCCAAAGAGACAGCCGAACTGGTCGGGGCTGCGCAGCGCATAGTTAACGATCAATGCTGGCCTTTGCTTGGCCTCGGAGACAAGATCTTTGGCGCTCAAATCAACTGGCATCGCGACCCTCTCTCCGGTGCCATTTGGCCGCGCGACTACCACGCCGATATAAATCTCATCAGAGGCGACGGTTCCGACGTGCGCGCGCTCTGGGAATTGAATCGGCTTCCACATCTCATCACGCTCGCTTGTGCTTACCGAATGACAAATGATGAGCGCTTGTCTACCGAGTTTTTCCAACAGGTCGAAAACTGGCGTTCACAGAATCCATATGGACGAGGCGCCAACTGGAACTGCGCTATGGAAGTGGCTTTGCGCGCAATGAATCTCCTCGGCGCCTTTGAGCTATTTCGTCATTCGCAGCATCTGGATGCAGATACGCTTACAGGAATGCTAACCATGTTTACCCAGCATGGAAAATTCATAAGGAGCAATCTTGAGTTCTCATACGTGGCTACCAGCAATCATTATCTTTCCGATCTTGCCGGCCTCGTCTGGCTGGGAGTGATGCTGCCTGAACTGGAGGAAGCCAGGGAGTGGCGCGAATTTGGTCTCCGCCAGATGTTGCAGGAGATGGACAAGCAAGTGCTGCCTGATGGCGCTGATTTCGAAGCCTCGACAGGCTATCATCGGTTCGTTCTTGAACTATTCCTTTATACTTTCATACTTTGTCGCGCCAATGCGATCGAGGTTAAAGACGGTCACTGGCGCAAGCTTCAAGATATGCTGGAATACGTGCGTGCTTATCTACGACCTGACGGCCGTGCGCCGCTCGTCGGCGACTCCGACGGCGGGCAAGTGTTTCCAATTTGCCGCCGCTGTGGTGACGACCATGCCTATCTGCTGGCCATCGGCGCAGTTGTATTTGAGAATGCACGATTCAAAGTTCCTGATCTCGCGATGCCAGAAGTGTTGCCCTGGATTTTAGGTGAGGACGGGGTGAATGCTTACAAGAAGCTGATAGCGAATGAAACGCTTACGAACTCGCGAGCATTCCCCGAGGCCGGAACCTACATTTTGCGCGACCGCGATCTGTATCTTCTTTTCAACGCTAGTGGTGCTGGACTTAATGGACGCGGTTCGCACGGACATAACGACGCGCTAAGCCTGGAGGTCTCCGCATGCGGCCGCGCTTTCATAGTCGATCCCGGCTCTTACGTTTACACTGCTGATTTACAGGAGCGTCACCGCTTCCGCTCCACGTCTTATCATTCAACTGTTGAGATCGATAACCTCGACCAAAATACGACTAACGAAAACGTCCCCTTCGTCATTGGAGACGAGGCGCGGCCGCGGGTCATTGTTTGGGAAACAAAGGCCGACTTTGATCGGGTTGTCGCTGAACATCATGGCTACAAGCGTTTGGCGCAGCCGGTGACGCACCGCCGGGCGGTCACATTCGACAAGCAAAAGCGCTGGTGGCTGGTTGAAGATGAGTTTCTTGGCGCAGGTAAACACGATTTCGTTACACGCTTTCACTTCGATACCGGACTAACAGTAAGCATTTATGATGGCGCGAGTGCTCTGGCACATGATGAGACGAGTGGCTCGAGGCTTCTTGTCTGTCCGCTCGATCTTCAACAAAGCCCGGTGTTTGAGTCTCAATTCACGTCCCGTGAATACGCGTCGAAGGCCCCATCGCTATCGGCCTGTTGGTTAATGACGGCCAGCATGCCTTTCAAGGTGCGTTGGGCGATAGTGCCTGTCTCGTCGGCTGAGAATGAAGACGAACGACTGAAGCTGATTGAAAGTATGAAGGCCCAGGTTTCGAGTCAATAATGACCAGAGTTTAGGACCCTGACGTGAGACTTGAAACTTAAAACTCGAGACTGATTTATGTGTGGTATCTGCGGGGTTTGGGAATATGGCGCGGTCGAAGGACGTGTGGAGCGCGCGCTCGTCCAGCGGATGCGCGATCAGATGCAGCACCGCGGTCCTGACGACGCTGGAGATTTGATTTTTGACGAAGGCCGCGGGGGTTTCGGATTCCGGCGGTTGTCGATCATCGATCTTTCGGAAGCCGGTCACCAACCGATGCATGGTTGCACGGATCAGGTCTGGCTCGTCTTTAATGGTGAAATCTATAATCACGCACAACTTCGCGAAGGCCTGGAGAAACGAGGACACAAGTACGCCTCACAGACGGATTCCGAAACCATTCTGCATCTCTACGAAGAGCGCGGACTGGACTTCGTTAATGACATCGAAGGTGACTACGCCATTGCGCTGTGGGATGCAGAACGCGAACACCTGGTTCTCGCGCGCGACCGGATCGGCGTCAAGCCACTCTATTTTTACCACAAAGCCGGGCGCATCATTTTTGCTTCCGAGATCAAGGCCATCCTTCAACATCCCGCGGTCACGCCTGAAGTCAACGAGCAATCGCTCTATCATTACCTTACCTTCCTGACCACGCCTGCGCCGCAAACGCTTTTCAAGGACATACAGAAGGTTTCGGCAGGGCACATGCTCGTCATTAAGCGCGATGGCACGTTAAGTCTCAAGCAGTACTGGGACGCATTGCCTCCGGTAACGATGGAAGAGCGCAGCGACGAGGAGCACAAAGCGGAGATCCTGCGACTGCTAAGAGCTTCGATTACGAAACGCATGATGTCTGATGTGCCCTTTGGAGTATTTCTGTCGGGCGGGGTGGATTCGTCGGCGAATGTCGCGTTGATGTCTGAACAGATGTGCCGGCCGGTTGAAACTTTTACGGTCGGGTTTCGAGACGAGGAGTACCTCAATGAACTCGATTCGGCACGGCGCATTGCACGTGAGTTCTGCACCAATCATCATGAAGTGATCGTCTCCGAAAAGGAGTTACATGACTTTCTTCCCGATCTGATTTTCCACCAGGACGAGCCAATTGCTGATCCTGTCTGCGTGCCCCTTTATTATGTTTCCAAGCTCGCGCGTGATTCTGGAACAATTGTCGTGCAGGTCGGTGAGGGTGCAGATGAAATCTTTAGCGGCTATGACTATTACGTGCGTTACTTACGCTTCTACGAAAGCTTCTGGAAGCAGGCCGAACGAATGCCGTTGGTGGTGCGCCGGGCAATTTCCTTTATCACACGCGCAGCGCTGGAGC
>JALYTI010000321.1 GCA_030854375.1 Acidobacteriota bacterium
CCCGCGAATACGCAAAGCAACAGCGCCCAACTCAGAAGCGCAGGTTTAGCTTTTGACACGGATGCGTTTCCTTTTGTAGTAGCGAAATATAACAGGCCCAACTTCCGGACCCGATTGACCTATATGGAGAGCTTCAATAGTATGTCGCACCACAAGGCAGATTCGCAACAGCGTTGACTTCAGGTTCTCTAACGCATTCTTCTAACTCAAGGAGATAAAACCTTGGCCGCTTCTTCCGCACATATGCCATCGGAATTCACCAATCCTAATCTTGAAGTGCTTCTCTCCGAGGAACAGATCCAAACGCGTATCAAAGAGCTCGGCGCCGAAATAACGCGTGATTATGCGGGCCGCAATCCGCTGCTCATAGGCGTATTGAAGGGTGCCTGCTTCTTTCTTAGCGATCTCTTGCGGGCAATAGATACGCGCTTGAGCATCGAGTTTATGGCAATTTCCAGCTACGGTTCATCAACACGCACCTCCGGTGAAGTGCGTATCATGAAGGATCTTGATGTGCCGGTGGAAGGTCGCCACATCCTGGTCGTTGAAGATATTGTTGATACGGGTCTAACGCTTAGCTATCTCCTTGCAAACCTCAAATCGCGCGGCGCCGCAAGCGTGAAGTTGGCGGCCCTTCTGGATAAATACGAGCGACGCGAAAAGGACGTGACGATTGATTACCTGGGTTTTAAGATTCCTGACCACTTCGTAGTCGGATACGGCCTCGACTTCGCAGAGCGCTACCGCAACCTGCCGTTCATTGCTGTGCTGAAAAACCCTGAGGCTGGTTAAAAACCACGTGATCGTTGGTAGTGGCGATACGATCGCTCATAGACCGAATACAAGATCGTTTAAAGAGCCGAATACACGATCGTTTAGAGAGCGCCCTAGTCCGCCCGCCGGCAGCGTAGATAAGTGCCGCCTCTAAACTCTCTCGGAGGATGATGATGAAACGTTTTCTTTTTACTTGGTTGTTTTTCTGTTCATGCGCCATTGGCGTCGCTGCGCAGGATTATTCGAAGGTCGAGATTAAAGTCACAAAGCTCGCCGGCAATGTTTATATGCTTGAAGGGGCGGGAGGAAACATTGGAGTTTCTGTAGGCCCGGACGGCATCCTGATAGTCGACGATCAATTTGCTCCCCTGGCAGACAAGATCAAGGCCGCATTGAAAACGCTGGGCGACGGCAAACTCAAGTTTGTTTTGAACACCCACTTTCACGGAGACCACACCGGCGGGAATATTGCTTTTGGTCCGGACGCTCCAATCATCGCCCAAACAAACGTACGCAAGCGGCTGTCGGCGGACCAGATATCCAAATTTTTCAATCGTACTACGCCGGCGTACCCTAAAGAGGCCCTGCCGGTTATTACTTTCGATCAGGCAGTCTCAGTCTTCTTCAACGGCGAAGAGATCAAGGTCATTCACTTTCCTCGCGGACACACTGACGGCGACAGCGTCATCTTCTTTACCGGATCAAATGTCGTGCACATGGGCGACGACTTCTTCAATGGGAGATTTCCGGTGGTGGATCTGGAAGCAGGTGGCGATGTCGAAGGCATGACGAGAAACGTTGCCGAGATCATTAGCAAGCTGCCGCAGGGCGTAAAGATTATTCCCGGCCACGGACCGCTTTCAGACGTCGAAGGGTTGAAAGCATTTCATCGCATGCTGGTTGAAACCACTGGAATAGTGCGGAAGAAAATCGCGACCGGCAAGACTCTTAAACAAATCAAGGGGGAAGGTCTCCCGGCGGAATGGAAATCGTGGGGCTCGGGTTTTATCAAGACTGATACCTGGATTGAGTTGATTTACAACAGCTTGTCAGCGAAACGCCCGTAAGGCAATCGCTTACCGAGTAAGGAAATTTCTATGAAGTGAAGCGCTTAGAGTTGTTGGCGCATCGTTTAGAAAGCCGACTTGTCCGCCTCGTGCGGAGGGGCACAAGTGCCCTGTCTAAACGGCGCGCAGAGAAGTTTTGGGCCGCGGAAAAACTCTGGAACCAATGACTTTGGACCAATGACGAATGAGAAATGACTGCGCGTTCACCCGCACGCGGCGCCGGATTACGACTCAACTCTCAGTGCCCGGTTATCTCCGCCAAGAAGCTCTCGCCCGCCATTAGTCTCAACCCAAAATTCTCCGCGACTGTCTGACCAATATCTGCAAGCGAAGCGCGCGTGCCCAGATTAACCGCTGGTCGCGCGCTTTTTCCATAAACGAGTAAGGGCGCGTATTCGCGCGTGTGATCGCTTCCGGGGAACGTGGGATCGTTGCCATGGTCGGCAGTAATGATCATCAAGTCGTCCTGGCTCATCGCACCTTCGATTTGCGGCAGGCTGGAATCAAAATGTTCGAGCGCGCGGGCATAACCTTCCGTGTCGCGGCGGTGGCCATAAAGCATGTCGAAATCGACGAGGTTAGAAAAAATTAGGCCGCGCGTGTTCTGCCCGAGCGCATGAATTGTCTGGTCAATTGATTGCTGATTGTTCTTCGCGGTCAAATCCTGAGTCACACCTACCGAGTCATATATTGAAGCAATCTTGCCGATGCATACAACATCCAGATCTTCGTCCTTCAGAGCCGCAAGCATGTTCTCGCGCGGCGGGGGTACGGCATAGTCGTGGCGGTTCTCGGTGCGATAAAAATTCCCAGGCTCGCCCATGAACGGCCGTGCGATCACCCGCCCAACTTCGTGTGCGCCATTGAGCATTCGCCGCGCCGTTTCGCACATGTCATACAGTCTGTCGAGCGGAATAATCTGTTCATGAGCGGCTACCTGGAAAACCGAATCGGCAGAAGTGTAAACAATAGGCTTGCCGGTCGCGACGTGTTGCGCGCCTAGTTCCTTTATGATCTCGGTTCCCGATGCAGCAAAATTTCCCAGAATTCCCGGCACGCGAGTTTCACTAATAAAGCGATCGATGATTGACTGTGGAAAGCCGTTTGGGTAAGTAGGAAAGGCTTCATCGAGAATTATACCTGCCATTTCCCAGTGGCCCGTGGTCGTGTCTTTTCCATTCGACCTCAACGCACACTGCCCATACGAGCCGGCAGGGTGATCCAGTGGTGGAACATTCTCGAGTGGCCGAACATTGCCGAGCCCGTAACGCTGAAGGTTGGGTAGCCGAACGGGGCGCGACTCAAGGATGTGGCCCAGTGTGTCTGAGCCGGCGTCGCCCCACTCGGGTGCGTCGGGCATGGCGCCTATGCCCGCGCCGTCGAGGACGATCAATACCACTCGATTGAAAGGGGTGGGCTTAGTCATTTCTTGAGTCGTGAAGAAGATTTTCCATATCTCATTTCAAATTTTTCATTTGTCATTTCAAACCAGACTGTCATTTCAACTCAGACTGTCATCTCAACCCAAGCGGCATCTCAACCTGATACTCGCACTTTTACCTTCTAGAATTGGCGGTCTTCAGCGAGGCAGTGAAGATCCTGCATAGTTCTCTATTTTCTCCACTAATATCCGCGATCAGTTCTTCTTTTAGCAATTGCGTACGCATTATGATCCGGAGCCAAATCAAAGTCTCGTTCAACTCTTTAAGAACGATTCGCAGTTTGTGTACGAAATCAGCGTGGCTTTCTGCACCTCTTGCTTCACCATAATTCGGGGCTGGAGAAGTTCCCGAACGCAGGATTTGTCCAGCAATATGTTTGCCCGCTGGTGTTCTCGGCAAGTTGGCTGACAGTTTGATAATCCGAACTGCAAAATCAATCAAGCGCTCCTCAAGTTCAACGGCCTTTGACTGAGGCTCCTTAGGGACCTTCCCATCTTCCATACGCTGGTCTTTTCTGTGCAGCGGCGGGTAACAGTCAGCGGGCTATACGTCAGCGGTGGTTGGCGATGATAAATGAAAAATTAGAAATGAGAAATGAAAAATCGCCCTGGTCGTTTCTCCGAGGGGTTTGACTGAAGGTCTTTTGCGACCTTCCCATCTTCCATACGC
>JALYTI010000322.1 GCA_030854375.1 Acidobacteriota bacterium
TTTTGCGACACTACTGCAGCATCGATCTCACCGTCCGCAGCGATGTGAGTCTTGTTAACGATATCAGTTAGGCAGTTGGAGTATGCGGGGTCCCCATTAAGAGCGACGTTTAAAGCCACCAAACTACCATCGCGGCTGCCCTGTGTGAACCCTGCCCACAAAGGCCGTTGCAGTTGGACTATTGCATTTGGCTCACCGACGGTGACGCCCATGCTCAAAATTTCTGTAGTCACATCACGCCAAACTCCGTTGGCATCCACGATCTGAATCAGGATATGCCCGGTGAGTCCGGCGCCGCCTGGGATGGCAGTGCCGTTCGAGGATTTAGGAATCGCAGTCCATGAGTAGACAGTACCGCTGTTAGCGGTGTAGGCGCCGGTCGAAGTGCCATTGACACCATTCAGTGTGAAATTATTGGCGTCTACCACGGTGATCACCCTCGTACCGTTCACAGCAGCCCCCTTGGTGGCGGCGGGCAGTACGCCACTGATAACGACTGTGTCGCCGGTCGCGAATCCATGGTTATTGCAGGTAATCCTGAGAGGATTAGCACTATTGGCGCCCGTAATAGCTTTCACCGGAGGAGGCTTCACACCGCGAACAGTGTCTGCCTGCCGGGCGGCTCCGTTCTGTTGCTGCTGCACATAACTGGTGGTTGTCTCGTTGTAGCTATTACTGAAGGCGGTGTTGGCGTCCAGAATGCGCCACAACGCCCTGCCGCCGCCGTTGTTGTTTATCGTCGCATCTATCGCTACGTTTGGCAGCGGAATGGGATCGAATGCTGACAAAGTAACGCCGTCATGCGTGTTGACGCCGTCGCCATTCGCAGTTCCATACAGGCCGGCAACATCATTCGTCACGCCTTCATCGTCAATCAAAATACGAATTTTGCCCTTCGTGTGGTAACGCGAGTCACTAAGCGCAGATGGTAGGGCTGGGCTTGGAAGGCTGTCATTTGGCAATCGGCGCTTAATAATCTCTCGGGTGGGATTGCCGTCAAGTTGCATCGGGAGTGCCAGTCTGGCGGCACCAGTTAAACGCGTCAATAATTGGCCGCCAAATTTATTGTTCGTCCCGTCTGCTGTTTGTACAGAAGTTGTCTTCCAAACGAAAGTGGCAGGATTCCAAACGGTACCGTTTGGTGAACCAGGAAAATAGTTTGGTTGCCCCACAGTTTGGCCCGCGATATTGGGTCCGCCATTCAAGCTGCCCATTGTGAGAGGTGCATTGATTGCACTAGGTCCTACAGCCATAGACACGGTGCTGGATGAGCCACGAGCCGCGCCGTTGCGCATTGTGTCATAAAGGATTTCGTGAGCGCTCGTGACCTTGTCAAGAAACTTCACGGCACCGGCCACGTAGACGTTACCGTTCGCATGAACCCGCCCGTTGAAGGTGAAGGCCGGACCTGGGTGCAACTCAATATCTTCGTCGCTAAACATGCCGAACTGAAATAGCGGGATCAGGTAGTTGTTCATATTGCGAGTCAGAGTCACCTGTGTACCGTCTGCTGCGGTTGCCGTGCTGGTAAGAGTGTAGGGTTTAACGGTTGCAATAAGGCCGCTGAACGCTGAATCACTAGGCATAGTCGCCTGCGGAAGTGATGGAGCAGTTAGGCCCTCGGTCGCGCGCATAGCCGCCAAAGTGGCGTCGTCAGTAACCGCACTCTGAGTAAACGTGAAACCTTCTGTAACCAGCTCTGTGGGATATAGGTTAGCGATGGAAGCTACCTGAGTGTCGGTCGGACGCGATGTCTGTTGGTAAAGACTACTAAAATCACTGGTCATCTTCTCGATTCCGGCCGCACTGGCATAGAAAGTCTGAGTTCGCTTTAAGTCACTGCCGGCAATACGGGTCTCGGTTCGGACCACGGCCAACACAGTCATGGCGATAGCGCTTAGCAATGCCAGCATGAGAATGGCGGTGGCAAGCGCGGCACCACTCTCGTTTGACTTCGCCTGAGAATGTTTTACGGATGCGAACCTTGGTGATTTCTCGTTTGTTATAATCATCGAACTTCTCCTTCGGAGTTTAAAGAACCAAAAATTTCGGTAGTCTGAAGAACGAACAATTAAGGTGACGGCGAAGGCTTTGGCTGCAAAGCTTGCCTAAACTGCATGTTGCGCACGCTCGTGCTTGTGGTCGAGGAGAGCTCGGGCTGCAGCCCCTTGTCCAGGGTATGTGGTGTTTCCACGCTGACCTTCGCCTCAACCTGGCGAACGTCAAGCTGCTGGGCCAACGTAGTCAGTCGGTTAAGTGGAGCAACAGGGTTTCCCGCACTATCATTGGCCAAATAGTAGGTAAATTGAACACTGGTAACATGGTCGGCGATTGCGCCTTCGCGGAATCCCGCTCCGCTAACACCAAATACCCGTCTCATTAGTCGGCCGGTTGAATCGATGTAGTAGTGAATGATCTTCATTCTCTGGAGGGTCGTGGCGAGTGTGCCCCCTGCGGAAATTGTGAATATCCGACCGCCGTTGCCCGGAACGTTCAGTCCCAACCGGTCCGTCGTTGCGGTACTCGCTGCGAATGTTAGAGTGGAGTTCGGGCCGGCAACATTAGTGACTGCGGTGATGCATCCAAACGTACCGCCTACTGAGGAGGTTAGGAAATAAATCTCTCCAACCGTGAATCGAGCGCGATCGACATCAGCGATGGTCATGGTAGTGCCGGTATTGTCAATTGCCGTCGCTGCGAGTGAGATGGGTATGAAGTTGGAATCTATTTCCAGAATCGTCTGGCGGTCGGTGAGCACCGGGCTGAATCGGACTCTTACTAGCGGATTGGTCGGAACGACCGGATCCTGCCCCTTGACTATTGTGTTGGCAGGAACGTCATTGTCAGTTGTTATGATGCCAAGATTGGTTACGCCGGCGGGCATAGATGGATCAGGAACCGGGTTCAGTGACAGATACTTTTGAACGAAAGTGGTCTGCACGGGAATATAGCTCATACTCCTAAGCCCATCTCCGGCGCTTACCAAATCGCGGTTTATGAATTCCTGAGCAGTTCGCAAACTCTCCTGTGCATCTGTTAGTTCATAAGTCGCGTTCGCAGTTGAGATTGAACTTTTCATTAATGACGCGATGGCCGCCGTGATTATCAGCATCACTGTGACCGCGATCAACATCTCTACGATGGAAAAGCCTTCTTGATTATTTGGTCTTGAACTCGGTTGCATGTATGGTCTCCAGTCGAATCGTTCCCATGGTGAGCATTCAAAGCTTAGGGGATATAGGCACCCTTGGTATCGTCTTGTAGATAGCTGATGCCGACCAGCTCTTTGGTCTCTCCGCCATTTGGGGAATAGCGCAGAGTCACTTGAATCTTTTTGAGATTGGGATTAGTTGGGAAAGGTGTGATCTTGATTTGACGCGACACTCCAGGGCGCGCCAGGGAAAGATCGTCCGTAGTGCCGACCTTCAGATCGTCAGCGGTTCCGAATATCCCGTCAGCTCCCGGAACCGTCGAGACAAGACGAAATTCTCCATCGGTATATGGAAATCCTGTGAAGGTGCTGCCTGTCACCTGTGTATTGGAGATCTCATCAAACGATAAGTCGCGGGTGTTTCTTAGTGTTTCCATCTGTTCAAGTATTGAAACAACAAGCATCTTCGCATTGGTAACGCCGCGCCCTCTGTTGCTTGCCGATAGTGCGTAGCTGATTGCCGAGGCCACGCCCAGGAGGCCGATGGTTAGAATGAGCATTGCCACCACCATCTCCAACAAAGAGAAACCCGCTTCGTCGGATCGATTTGTCCTGGTGTTTGAACGGGAGCGACTATTCAACGTATGCGTCCACATTGTTGTACCTCCAGATTTTTGCCCTGCCCGATGAGCCTCTGACAGAGATTGCTGAAGCAGTGGGTCTAGGCGCTAGATTGTTGTAGATGAAAACAGCCTGATCGACAGGGTTGCCGGT
>JALYTI010000323.1 GCA_030854375.1 Acidobacteriota bacterium
GAGTTGGCTTGTGCCGGAGGTCTACAAGCTGCTGCGAAAACACAACGCGGCCTTTTGTATCCACGACCTTTCGGCCCAACAGACTCCGCTGGAGATCACAGCCGGCTTCACGTACATACGATTTCATGGGCCCGGCGAAGCCAAGTATGCGGGATCGTATTCAATCCAAACACTCAGGAAGTGGGCGAAACGCATCGATGAATGGCGTAACGAGCTGTTGACAGTTTACGTGTATTTCAATAATGATATCGGAGGTTGCGCCGTGCGGAATGCCCGCGAACTCAAGCAGTTACTCACCTAGCACATATTTTCCAAGGCTTTTTAACTACCTCAGAGCCTTGTTATCCCGAATAACGTAATGCGGCGAATTTGAGATGGCCCATTTTGCCTGCGGATTGCGCGTTACAGTTGGAGGGCTAAATCAACACTGGGCGGAACGGGGTCGACGGACGATAAGATTTTTTTACATCGACTCACAGGACTAAGCCTCAAAATAAGCGGTCTTGACCGCAGTGGAAGACGAAAGGCAGAGATAACATTATGAGTAAGTTTATCGTTTTTGTAATGGTCATTATGTGCGCAGGTGTCACCGTTTCGGCGCAGACTCAGAATGACGTGAAACACTACTTTGAGGGCAGGCAAATGATGGATTCGCGGGGACCCGCACCCCAAGCCGGCATCGAAGCTCTTAGAAAATACCCGGACTTGTCCGATGTTGAGGACGAGCGTAGTATTTCCGTCCCCCGGCAAATCTCCTACGAGTACGCCGCTCCAGGCTCCAGGAAGATTGGCGTTGTGCGCGTCGGTTCTCCAACCACCTATCTCAAGCGAGGACTCACAACCAAAGATGTGTTTCAGGTGTTAGGTAAGCCCGCCGGAATTTCCAAACGAGTGGAAGACGGTATGGTTGTGACTACTTTTGAATTTCGGCGAGGAGGGGAGCGAGTGCTTGTTGCGGAGTTTGTACACGACAAGCTCGTTCGCTCAAGAATAGAGACTCGGGAGCAGATCGCGCAGCGTAATCGTTAACTTACGAGCGGTCCGGCAGGCCGCAAATTCTATTATGCTGAGCCTATTCCACGGTTACTGATTTCGCCAGGTTACGAGGCTGGTCCACATCGCAGCCGCGGCGAACAGCAATGTGATAAGCCAGAAGCTGGAGTGGGATAACTGAGAGGATAGGTGACAGCAGATCGCTTACGGGTGGAATGCTAATAACATAATCGGAAACCACCGAAGACATTGTGTCGCCTTCAGTCAGTACCGAAATTACGATAC
This sequence comes from Acidobacteriota bacterium, assembly GCA_030854375.1. Classification (GTDB taxonomy): domain Bacteria; phylum Acidobacteriota; class Blastocatellia; order Pyrinomonadales; family Pyrinomonadaceae; genus PSRF01. The sequence goes on from JALYTI010000323.1 coordinate 1,279, forward strand.
CTTCCCGCGCTTTCACTTCTACAATATTCGAATGCGTCTTTTCATAGCGCAATTCAGATGAGCGGTTGCCTTCTTCCCGAGTGTTGATAAACATTACAGGCAACCGTTCGTCGATCAACGCGTTTGGACCATGCTTCATCTCGCCAGCCGGATAACCCTCCGCGTGAATGTAGGAAATCTCTTTCAGTTTCAAAGCACCTTCCAGAGCTACCGGAAAATTTATGCCTCGACCGAGGTACAGAAAATCGGTAACCCTGAAGAACTCTTTCGACAATTCCTCAATGTCGTCCGACTCGTTTAGCAGATGTTCGAGTTTTACAGGTAACTCGGCCAACTGCTGTGCATGATGCTTTGCTTCTTCCGCAGAGAGGGTTCCTCTCAGTTCGCCCAGGTACAGACCAAGTAAATACAGAGCAACCATCTGACAAGTGAAAGCTTTGGTGGAGGCAACTCCAATCTCGGGGCCGGCATGAGTAAGAATCGCGCCATCTGCCTCGCGCATGATCATCGAGCCTTGAACATTGCAAATTGCTAATGCCTTCGCACCAAGTTCTTTGGCTTCTCTCAGCGCCGCTATGGTGTCAGCCGTTTCGCCTGATTGCGAGATCACGAGCAGCAGCGTGTTTTCGTCCATTACCGGATTGCGGTAACGAAACTCTGACGCGTAGTCCACGTCCACTTGAATGCGAGCAAGTTGCTCGATCATGTACTTGCCGGCCAAACCGGCGTGCCACGAAGTGCCGCAGGCGGCGATCTTGATCGAAGTGATCCGCCTGAAGTCGGCCTCCGTGATGTTTTTCATCTCATCAAGGAAGACGCGACCAGTGTCCAACGAGATGCGGCCCTGCATAGTGTCACGCACGGATCGCGGCTGCTCGTAAATCTCTTTGAGCATGAAGTGCTTGAAGCCGCCCTTCTCCGCCATGATCGGATCCCAGGTAATCCGCTGGATCGCAGGCTGCACTGAATTGGCTTCAAAGTCCGTCACTCGCACGGCGTCCTTATTGATAATGGCCATTTCACCGTCGCCGAGGAAAAATACGTCCCGTGTGTGTTGAAGGATTGGCGGGATATCGGAGGCTACAAAAAACTCGCGATCGCCGAGGCCAATAACTACTGGCGGGCCCTGCCGGACTGCGATGATCATATCCGGCTCGTCAGCATTAATGATGGAGAGTGCGAAAATGCCCTTCAGGTCCAACATGGCCCGGCGCACCGCCTGTTCGAAATTGTGATCTTTTTTGAGATACTCTTCGATCAGATGGGCGATGATCTCTGTGTCTGTCTCAGTAACAAACTCGTGGTCAGTTTTCCGCAACTGCTCTTTTAGTTGCAGATAGTTTTCGATTATGCCGTTGTGAACAACTACCACGCGCCCAGTACAATCGCGATGTGGATGCGCGTTCTCCTCAGTCGGCCTGCCGTGGGTCGCCCAGCGGGTATGGCCAATTCCATAAGTTCCATCCAGCGGACTCAGCCTGATAACTTCTTCGAGGTTACGGAGTTTTCCTTCAGCTCGTCGTATTTCAAGATCATGGCCTTCATTGACCACAGCGATGCCAGCGGAGTCGTAACCGCGATACTCCAGCTTGCGCAGTCCGTCAATTATTAACGGCACAACCTGCTTATTTCCAACATAGCCAACAATTCCACACATAAATTAAGGATGAAGGATGAATGGAAGAATGATCACCCCTTGTTTTCATCGGTCCTTTCAACTAAACGTTTCTTAACCACCGCCGGAACGCCGGCTACCAGCGAGTCAGGCGGGACATCCTGTGTGACCACAGAGCCGGCGGCAGTCACAGATCCTCGTCCAACTCTTACCGGAGCTACCAACATAGTATCTGAACCAATCCTCACGTCGTCTTCAATAATTGTTTGATGCTTGTCTTTGCCGTCGTAGTTACAGGTTACAGTGCCCGCGCCAATATTTGTATTCGCTCCGATGGTTGCGTCGCCGAGGTAAGTCAAATGCATCGACTTTGAGCCTCGGCCTAGCCGCGATTTCTTAATTTCCACAAAGTTGCCGACCACTGAAGTTTCTTCAAGCACCGAATTCATTCGCAAGTGGGCAAACGGCCCGACTGAACAGTTTGACTCAACTTCTGAATCGATGATCACGCAATGATCTTTGATGACAACATTGTTTCCCAAACGGGAGTTCGTAAGGCGAGTGCCTGAGCGAATCTCGCAGTCTTCGCCAATTACGGTCTTTCCCTCTATGGAAACGCCCGGGTAGATGACGCAATCGCGGCCAAGCTGCGCTTCTGCGCTAATGTAAGTATGCGAGGGATCGAGAAAGGTTACCCCGGCCTCAACCATCAGTTTGCGAATAGTGTTTCGGCGGACCAGGTTTTCAAATTCCGCCAGCTCGGCTCTGGTGTTGATCCCGGAAACTTCGCGAGCATCGCCGTGAAGATATACGTTCACCTCTTCGCCATCAGATAAAAGTATCTGAGGAACGTCCGTTAGGTAGTATTCGCCTTGTTTATTCGCCGGCTTAACTCTTTCGAGCGCAGCAAACAATTTCGGGGCGGCGAAGCAGTAGATTCCCGCGTTAATCTCTTTTATCTGTTGCTCAACCGGCGAGGCGTCCTTTTGCTCGACGATTCGAACGAATTTGCCGGCGCCATCGC
>JALYTI010000324.1 GCA_030854375.1 Acidobacteriota bacterium
ATCTATTTGTCAGACAGTTTGTCCCGCGATGCCAAAATAAGATCGCTTGAGGAAACCGTTCAGCTCGAAACGCGAGCAAAAACGCTGAACCCAAAATGGTACGAAGGAATGTTGCAGCATGGATTTCGCGGTGTTGCGGAGATCGAGGGACACGTTTCAAACACTTTCGGGTGGAGCGCCACCGCGGATGCAGTCGATGATTGGATTTACACGGAAGTAGCAAAAACATTTGTTCTGGATAATGTAATGTTGGAACGCCTGCGACACCTGAATCCTCATTCGGCACATGCGCTGGTCGGAAGACTGCTGGAGGCAAACGGCCGCGGCTACTGGGACGCAGAACCCGGTGTTCTTGACCAACTGCGCGTAATTATCGATGGGCTGGAAGATCAGCTGGAAGGCGTGGCGTAGGAGAATCGGAGCTGGGTGCAGTAGCGACTTGGCCCAGGGCGGGGTCCCCAGCCGAGCAGCTCGGCTGGGGTGCGAGACTATAACATTTCGCGCCGTTGGCGCTGAGAACCAAAATCTTCAAGAAGGCGGTACAGCTCCCGGTTGTGTGATTTTCTAATGAACGTAACTGTCCTCTACATCGGCTCTAGCTTGCTGGCACCGCTAACAAACGCGGAGCGCGAGCTTAATCGCGAGTACAAGTTGGATCTATGTCTTGCGGCTTTCAACTTTGGATCGCCGCTGGATGATAGCGAGTGGGACAAAGTTGATCGAAGTCTCAGTGAAGCGGACGTAGTTTTCGTGATTCATGTCATGGACAGTGAAAACGCTTCCCGTCTGATTCCCGCCCTGCAAAATTACAAGGAACGCCACCGCGCCCTTATCGTCATCAATTGCATGCCTGAGTTGATGCGGCGAACCCGGATGGGACGATTAGATGGGTCCAAGCTGCTGGCGGCGAAGAACGGGAACAACGGAGAGCGGAAATTAACAAGAAGCACATCCCGACGGGCGATAGGACTCCTAACAGCGGTGGGTTCATGGGTCGGGCGACAAGTTGGGGGCGGTAAAAAGCAGTCGGGGAAGAAACAGGGGCACGGGCAGTATTTGAAACTGATGGATCGGCTGCCGGGAATTCTCAGATTCGTACCCACCACCGGCGGACTGCGCGACGTCAAACACTACCTCAACATCTTCTGCTACTTTTTGCAGCCAACGCCGGCGAATATCCGTTCGATGATTCTTTACGCGCTTAAGGAATATGTGCCGGATGAGCGATTAAGGAATAAGAAAATCAAAGTTCCGCCGCCGGAGCAAATGCCGTCACTAGCCATTTACCATCCCGACGCGCCGAAGCTATTTGAATCGTTTGAAACCTACAAGAAGTGGTACACGACCCGTAGTCCAATACCGATAGCCCAAAGTCTAAAGTCTCCACGCTTGCTCCTCGATCCTGAAACGACCGTGGGTCTACTGCTGATGAGGCCGCAGGTTGTTAGCAAAACCAGGAGACACTACGACGTACTTATTCGTGCGATCGAAGCCGAAGGCCTAAGCGTCATTCCTGCACTATCGACGTTGATGGATAACCGCGAAGCGTGCGAGAAATTCTTCATCGGCGGTAAGTCTCAAGTCTCAAGTCTCAAGTCTCAAGCGCCCAAAAAGTACAAAGACCAAAGACCAAAGACCAAAGACCAACGAGTTAGAAGCCAAACTACTGACAACGAACCACTGACAACGAACAAATCGAATGTAAGCCAGATCGTATCCCTAACAGGATTTAGTTTCGTTGGCGGACCCGCGATGAACGACAGCAAGGCTGCGTCGGACTTTTTGCAAAACCTGAACCGCCCTTATCGCTCGGCCGTTAGTCTAGACACGCAAACCATCGACGCCTGGCGCGCGTCCCCAACGGGTCTTAATCCCGTGCAAGCAGGAATGCAGATCGCGATTCCGGAAATCGACGGCGCAACGGAGCCTTTTATTTACGGGGGAATTCCTGCGAGTGGGGTTGAGCCAGTTGCGCTGGATGATCGTTGCGCGCGCTTTGCACGTCGCCTGAAGCGGTGGAATCGGTTGCGCACCGCACCACGCGGCGAACTGAAGCTGGCATTGATCCTGTTTTGTTTCCCGCCCAATAAGGGAAACATCGGAACGGCAGCCGACCTGGATGTCTTTCCCAGTGTTTGGGACACGTTACAAAGACTGAAGGGCGAAGGCTACGACGTCGAAGTGCCGATCTCACCCGATGTGTTGAGGGAAAAACTTATCACCGGAAACGCTGAAGGGTTCGCGGCGACCGCGAACGTTGCCTATCGCATGAGCGTCGATGAATATCGCCGTCGCTGTCCGTACGTGAGTGAAGTGGAAAATGACTGGGGACCTGCGCCTGGGCGAGTTAATTCGTTTGGATCTAATCTGCTGATTCAGGGTGTTCAGCTCGGAAACGTCTTCGTAGGAGTGCAGCCGAGCTTTGGTTACGAAGGCGATCCAATGAGGCTGATGATGGCGCGAAGTGGCGCGCCGCATCATGGCTTCATGGCCTTCTACACATATATCTCGAAGGTGCTGAACGTCGACGCGGTTGTTCATGTTGGCACGCACGGAGCGATGGAGTTTATGCCGGGCAAGCAAATTGGTCTTTCCGGCGAGTGCTGGCCCGACAGACTAATTGGCGAGCTACCAAATATTTACATCTATAGTGTGAATAACCCTTCTGAAGGTTCGATCGCGAAACGTCGTTCATACGCGGAATTGATCTCATATCTCACGCCGCCAATCGAGAACGCCGGCCTCTACCGGGAACTTTCCACGCTCAAAGACTTGTTGATGTCGTACCGGCAGGCGAATAGCGAGGAAGAACGAAAACATCTATTCGCGTCGATCGATGCGTGTAGCAGAGAATTGAATTTTCCAGTTGCGCGCGCGAGCAATCCCGATGTTCTAATTAATAATGAAGGATTGCCTTCCGAAACTCTTCAGAAGTCAGCCGGTGCCTGAAGGCTTCTACACCATTGATGGTAATTACCGGGATATCAAACTTGTAGCGTCTCAATAGATCCGAGTCACTTTCAATATCGATCTCATTAAGCGTATATTCCTCAGGACATTCGGCTGCCTGGATCGCTAGCCTGGCTTCGTTGCAAAGGTGACAGCCCGGGCGCGTGTAAAGAATGACGAGAGCTTTTGAGGAAGTAGCTTGCACTGATCGCAAAGAGTCTCAGATGTAAAGTTCCAGGTTTCCGCTTATTAGAACACAGGGTAAGGCTCGCACTCTTAACAATCCATAGGTAGCCGGAAAAGATTAGGGAGGCTGGCATGTCAGACAATGCGGTGGATAAAAGAGCGGCGGTCGCACTGTTGAATGAAATACTCGAGACAGAGCTTGCCGGCGTGGTTAGATACACACACTATGCCCTGATGGTGTTTGGTCACAGCCGCATCCCTATTGTTAGCTGGCTTCGAAGCGAAGCAACTACTTGTCTGATGCATGCCAACGAAGCCGGCGAACTGGTCACACATTTTGGCGAACACCCGTCTTTGAAGATCGGCGCATTACTCGAAACTCACAAGCATGGCATTAACGACATCCTGCTTGAGTCGTTGGAAGCCGAAAAAGCAGGATTGGAGCTTTACAAGAAATTACTCGAAATGGTGCGCGACCGTTCAGTCTTACTTGAAGACTACGCGCGGAAAATGATCGCGGAAGAGGAGCAACATCTCGGTGAAGTGAATAAAATGCTGCGCAAGCCCGGCGAGATAACGCAGTTTCCCACAGACTAAGGTTGATGATTCCCTATGTTTGAAGGAAGACGAGACAAGTTAGTCCCTTTTCCGAAATTTCTCAAAAGGATGGCCGGGTGGGGAGCGATCTCGCTTGCGATAGTTTTGAGTGTTTTACTGGTGGGAATCGCCGGTTACCATTGGTTGGGTGAATTGGATTGGGTTGATT
>JALYTI010000325.1 GCA_030854375.1 Acidobacteriota bacterium
GATGTGATGTGAGCCACATGGTGCCGACCATGCCAGGCATAAAGCGCGACATTCTTATCCAGGCTCATAATGCCCAACTCCGGATGACGGAAAGCACGTTGAAAATCTTCATCCCTTAGCGATCGCAGAAAAAATACCCAGCGACCGTGAAGCGCATCGAGCAGATTGAGCGATAGTTCAATAGGAGCGGTCTGCGCGTCCTCGAGTTTCGCCCAGCGATCTTCGAAGTAAGGCTTGATGGTAGGCTCGTCTTCTGTGATTGCAAGTTTGAAACGCGAGTAGCTATGCATGTGACTTTCGGGCACATGATGAACAACCTGGCGTAACGTCCATCCTTCCCGCCGATACGGTGTGTTGAGTTGCTGATCAGAAAGCCCCTTCACTGCTGCGCGCATCCTCTCCGGAGTTGCAGCAATCTGATCAATCAAGGTTCGACGCTGTTCCTTTGAGAGCGTCCCTTCAAAAGTAAAAGGCCCAACTGGATAACGCAGATCCATTTGTATTTGCCCCCTCAAGAATTAACTAGTCTTATTTTTGTGCGGGAATCAAGCAATCCAATCCTAATCAGACTTCGCACGCTCATAGATCGAGATGTTCTGAAGATCGCCTTGCGTAAAGGGTTTTCCGCTCCAATTACTCCAACGTTCGCGCAAACGCAACCCAACACTCCCTCCCATTTCGTCCAACTCCCGCGGCGAGGCATAACAGATTCGAACGCGGTACTTTCGCGGGCCCTTCGCGGTCGTAATTACTTGTTCAGTAACGTAGATCTGACCCTTTTGATCGCCGGTGGACTCCAGAGGGCGCACGCCTATCGGCTTATAGTTTTCCATCAAAAACAAACCTCGATCAGTCAGTTTACGAGCCACCGCCTGAAAACACCGCTGTTGTTCCGCATGGCTCGACAACAAAAAGAAAGTGCTGACTACGGCGAATACCAACGCGAATGAACCGTCGATCGCGGCATCGGCAAAATTGCCTTGCAAAACTTTTGAACGAACATCACAGGATTTTTCGGCGAGTACAGCGAGCATCGATGACGAGGCCTCAATGCCATATATGTCTACCCCGCGAGCCGCAAGCGGGAGAGCGATGCGACCAGTGCCAACGCCAAGTTCAAGCACTCGCCCGCCAGCTGCCAGCCTTTGCAACGTATCGATCATGTTTCGATCGACGGAACTGACGATTTGATCGTAGAACTCGAAACAGTTTTCGCCGTAGTCCTCGGCGTTCTCCGGTTGGTCCTGGCTCATCCTGCGAAGGTTGTGTCGGGCTTGCGTTGGGCTTATGCTCGCCGTCAATTGTACAGCAGTAACCTTAGCGACAACCAATGACTGAGACCGCGGATGTTGTGATCATCGGTAGTGGCATCGTGGGCTCCAGCGTGGCTTACCACCTCGCCGAGCAAGGCTGCACGAATGTACTCGTGATCGAGCGCGAAGCGCATCAGGGTAAAGGCTCGACTGGAAAAAGCATGGGCGGCGTACGCGCGCAGTTTTCCACCAACGTCAACATTCAGATGTCGCGTTACTCAATTGATTTCTTTTCGCGCTTCGACGAAGTGGTGGGCCACCCGGCAGACTATCGCGCACATGGCTATCTCTTCTGCGCTACAAACGAGCGCCATCTTGCATATCTAAAAGCAAACCGGGAGCGGCAGTCAGCGCTGGGAGTAAATAATGTCGAGCTGGTTTCGCAGGAAGATATCGCGAGGTTTGTTCCACAGCTTCGGGTGGACGACATTGTCGGCGGCACCTTCTGCCAAACCGACGGGTTCGTCGATCCCCACAGCGTGATGATGGGTTTCATGTTAAAGGCGCGCGACCGTGGTGTAAGGCTTTGGCTCGACACTCAAGTCAATGAAATTGAGATTGAGCCGCGGCCGGACGCCTCGAATTTGGAGTGCGGCGGCTTGGCGCCGCTTTCGGCCAGTCGCATAACGGGAGTGATAACAACGCGCGGTCGCGTCTCGACACGAACAGTAGTGAACGCGGCCGGCCCGTGGGCCGCCCAGGTTGCGCGTATGGCCGGCGCGGAGTTGCCAGTCGAACCATTGCGCCGGCAGCTCGTTCCTACAGAACCCTTCGACGACTTACCAAAACGCTTTCCCATGGTGATCGATATGTCGACGGGGTTTCATTTCCGTCGAGAAGGTAAGGGAATCCTGTTGGCGTGGAACGACCCGGAAGAAACGCCGGGCTTTAAGACTGAGTTTGATCCTGCCTTTGTAGAGAAGATCCTGACGCGTGCCGCCGATCGAGTTCCTTGCCTGGCGGAAGCGGAAGTGAATTCCAGTCGCGCGTGGGCCGGCTTGTACGAAATGACGCCCGATCATCATGCGATCATTGGACCCGCGCCAAACGTCCAGGGTTTGTATTTCGTGAATGGCTTTAGCGGTCACGGCGTAATGCACTCTCCCGCATCCGGCCGCATCATTGCCGACCTGATTCTGCACGGTCACTCCGGCCTCATTGACGCTTCACAACTCGGCGTCGAACGATTCACAACAGGAAACCTGTTGGAAGAGACGGCCGTTCTGTGACTGCCGTTCGGGAATTGGAACAGCAGAAAAAGATGAGTGAAGATGCGATAGTGGAACAAATCGATGACTTGCTCATGACGGCCAACGACAGTTCGACGCGCTTCGCAATGGCGTCCGGCGCGACATTGATCTGCGAGTCAGTAAGCGAATTTCAACGCGCCTGTTTCAGATGAATTGGATTCCCAGGCTCGGCAAAGATCGCCGCGTTACGGCCAGCGACGGAGCAGTTGTCGACATAATGGGTCGTGCTCAGCAAGGAAAGTTTCCACATCTCTGCGGGTATCGTGTTTAAATAATTTCCTGAGCCTTCTAAGGACTTGAGCGTTGAACAGCTGAGGCAAGCTTTACTTTACCAACACCCGTCGCAGCCGCTCTCACTCGCACGGAAGGATCTTTATTTGCCACTCTTTCGACAGTTTGGCGCTCTGTTCGAGTCAAATCCACGTCCCGAAGAGCCTCGGCTGCTTCTATGCGAACAGGTTCTGAGTTTTTTATTTCCGAAAGAATCCGAGTTAAGGATCCTACCGCTATCTGTTTTTGTTCGCTGGCAGCGAGGGTATCAAGGCTTCGGATCGCCGCCATCCTCACTGACGCATCTCCGTTGGCCTCTTCAGCCTTACGGGCCAGTGCATCGCTTCCCCGGGCTAGATTTGCATTCCCGATGGCGGTAATGGAAGCTATCGCCTGCTCAGGATCGTCGCTATTTACGCCCGCAATAACTGTCAGCTTGTCCGCATCTGTTCCCATCATCGCTAACGCATATGTCGCTGGCATAAATAGGGAAGCTTCGATTCGCGATTGCTCCCGAAAATAAATCAACATTTGCCCTTTGACAGCGGGATTTAGCTGAAGTGTGTGCAGGACGCGAACCGCATCATACCTAATCCCATAGGGTAGGGACTCATTCCGAATCAAGTTCAAAAGACTCTCAGGCTCAATTTCAACCGGGTTACCGTGATTCCGTTCGATAATTTGATTAAACATCAGCCATATTTTTTCCCGCTCGGGTGTCACCATAGGATGAAATTGTTTGTCTGCTTTGATGTCGCTGATAGTCGTGTCCACCTCCTTAAGGGCTTCTTGGCTGCCGCTCACCTGCTGGCGAATGGACCCTAAATCGTACATCACAATATCAAGGGCGCCAGTCGCCTTTCCAAATTCAACTATCTTCGAGAGAATACTTTGCCTGGCATTTGCTGATGCCAATAAGCCGTCCCCTTTAGGTTTCGTCAGGATTAAGGGCATTGGCCGCACGCGGAGTTTAGCGGCCGTTCCAGTCTGGATCGGGCTAAGATCCTTGGTTATATATCCAGCGCTATGAAACCAGAGAGTTACTTTTGCGTTGGGTGGG
>JALYTI010000029.1 GCA_030854375.1 Acidobacteriota bacterium
GGATTGTGGGCACTGGTGGAACGATCCTCGCTACGATCGATGGCGGTCAAACATGGACCAAACAAGAGGCGGGGACCGGAGCGACCATCTATCACGTAGATTTCCGTAGCGAGAAACGAGGATTGGCTGTGGGCGAGCGCGGCGCAATGCTACGAACTATTGACGGCGGCGCGACCTGGACCCCGATTCAGGGAACAATTAGGTCTACGCTCTTGAACGTTCAATTTGTCGATGACGACACGGGTTGGGCGGTCGGGCGAAGTGGCACGATTCTGCGCACAGGCAATGCTGGTGCAACCTGGATCGCACAGGAGTCAGGCACTAAGCAAAATCTATACGGACTGTACTTTATCAAGAAAGTTGGTTGGGCGGTTGGCGGGGATGGAATGCTGCTACGCTATGAACAATAAAGATTCTAGTAGTGTTTCTGGGGGAGTTAATCTGTTGGGTTAGCATTGGGCAACCGAAAGCCCGTAACCAGACATCCTAGTCGGTGAGGTTAGCGGATGGTCGTAAGTTATAACGGTCACCATAACACTCGGTTCCTCCTGTGATTACGCCCGGCATGTCGGTCATGCCGGGCGGTTTTTTTAAGAAGAGGTTCTTGACTGCGGATGGGTATTAGTTACGTTCTACTGCCACTGAAAGCCAACGCTGGTGCGTTTTGCAAACTAATGCTGCCCTCCATCTGCTCGTTCGCGATCTCACCTGCAATTTGAGCTTCCATTGCGTGACCCGCAATATCAAATGCGATCTTGCCGGCGAAAGATGCGTCGTCAAAAGTTGCAAATTGGAGTTCTCCATCGCCCATCTCAGATGTCACTGTGCCGGATAGACCGCTCTTAGTGTGAAAGAGTGTCAGCGTGGCCGGAATCGTCTGCCCCAGCGGGGTCTCGATTTGCAATGACCAGTTTCCCGCGAGCGCGGCCGCAGCTTTCGCTGAGTCTGACGCACCCATGGACTGCTGCTTTCTCTTTCCAGTCGTGTGATAAACCTCAATCTCGTCGGCGTAAGGCTTGACTTGATCTTGTAGCTCAGCGCCGTCGCCAACGATAACGATGGCAGCCTCGTGGGGCCTTACGTATTTTCGCGCCACATCTTGAATTTGTTCGATTGTTACTGCCTGGATCCGGTTACGGTATATTCCGAGATAATCGTCGGACAAACCAAACATCTTGATTTGGATCAGTTGATCGACTAATCCTTCCTGAGTCTCCAGTCGAATCGGGAACACTCCGGTCAGGTACGACTTCGCATCCGAAATCTCCTTTTCGGAGACAGGCTCGTCGCGGACTCGATTCAGTTCATAAAAAAATTCCTTAAGCGAATCGCCAGTGACCGCCGTCCTCACTTCCGCAGTAGCACGAAATGTGCCCGCTGTTCGTCGAGCATCGAGGCTTGAGTAAGCCCCGTACGTGTATCCCTTTTCCTCGCGCAAGTTCATGAAGAGCCGTGAGGAAGCATTTGCACCAAGAATTGTATGCATTACCAGCATCGGAAAATAATCCGGACTCGTTCGGGTGATTCCTTTGTTGGCGATAACTATGTTGGTCTGCGCAGAGCCCGGCCTATCAATAATGTATGCAGAACGAGATGTTCGTTGGGGCGGAGCAGGGAAGTTATCGCCCGCAACAGCACCCGGCCGCCATTCGGCAAACAGATTACCAACCTGGTGCAGTATGGCGTTCTTTTGCACGTCGCCAGCCACCAGCAGTACCGCATTATTCGCAACGAACATGGAACGGTGGAATTCGACCAGTTGATCGCGTGTGGTAGCGTCAATCGATTCCGGTGTGGGAGCCGTGACGGAGTAGGGATGCGGTCCAAACATCACCCGAGCAACCATCTCGTTGGCCAGGAATGAAGGTTGCGCGCGTTGTTGTTTGAGACTTTCCTTTGTGTTCTGTTTGGCGAGTTCCACCTCGTTTGGAGGAAATACTGGCCGAAGCGCCACGTCAGCCATCAACTCCAAAATGTTCTCGCTAAAGGTCGAGAGCGATGAAGCCGCAACGGTTGTGTAGTCGGAGCTCGCGCCGGCCTGCAGAGTTGCTCCCAATCGCGCAACCTCGTCTGCGATTTCGCGGCTGGTGCGCGACTCAGTCCCTTCAGTCAACAAACCCGTGAGCATATCCATCAGGCCGGGAAGCTCCGGAGGATCATGTGCATCGCCGGTTTTGAGCGCCAGACGATAACTAACCAGCGGAAGACGTGGGTCTTCAACCACAAGTACGACAAGCCCGTTCGACAGAAGCGTCTCAGATGCAGTCGGGAGCTTTAGGGGGCGAACAGGAAGCGGCGGCGGTGGTTTAAGCAAATCTTGTAGTTGGCTCATTGGTTACGTAAGCAGAGATCCCGAGTCGGATTCATTTTGAGTCTCCGGCGGCTGCTGCGGTTCAAGCCCTCCAGCAACGGAACTTCCTAACACACCACTCCCGTCCACCACAGGTTGAACGGACGGTCTGGATGGGATTTGTGGAGGCGGCGCAGCAGGTTGTTTTGGCTCGCCTGCAGGCTGAGATGTCGCTGGAACAGCAGTATCACCTGGTTCATCAGCAAGCGTAGCTGGAACAATATCCAGAACGACACGATTTTCTACGTCGAGGTATTGCTCCACTGCTTTTCTGATCTGCTCGGGAGTAATCGCCAAATACTGCTCTAGTTCCGTATCAAAGAGAGTTGGATCGCCGTCATAAAGGGCGTACTCGGCCAGCCGTTGCGCACGATACATCGTCGTTTGTCGCCCGCGCACTACGTCGTTGCGAAGTGAGTTTCGCAGCTTCTCCATCTCCGCAGGCGACGGTCCGGAAGTTCTTAACGCTCGAATCTCGTCAAAAATCTGCTCCCGAATTGCGACTACTTCCTCGCCCGGCTTCGGCAAAGCAAAGATGTACAAAGCAGATGGTCCGCGCCGTTCGTCGATGCCGCCCTGGATCGAGACGACCGATTCATCACCCTTAACCAGCTTTTGATAAAGCCGGGAACTATCGCCTTCAAAAATCAGATCGGCGGCTAAGGAAAGCGCATAAAAACCTGGAGTCCGCCGGGGAGGAATTTTCCAACCCAGTACAAACGCCGGCACCGGCGCAAGCGGGTCGTAATAAACCTCCTGGGTCTGCGCCACGTCTTCCGGTTCGCTGGTATCAACTGGCGGTGGTGGAGGCTGGCTGGGAATACCGTCAAAATATTTTCGCGTTAGATCTTTTGCCTCTGCCTCCTCAAAGTCCCCGACAATCGTAAGCACGGCATTATTTGGAGCATAATAAATACGAAAAAACTCCTGAACGTCTTCAATCGTCGCGGCATCAAGATCTTCCATCGACCCGATGGTCGAATGCGCATTGGCGGGGTTCTTAAAAATCAACTCATTAATTCGCAGGAAGGCGTTGACATAAGGTTGATTGTCATAGCGAAGCCGCTTCTCTTCCTGCACAGCATGCCGTTGGTTGTCGAGGTTTTCCTGAGTGACTTTCAGCGAACGCATGCGGTCGCTTTCCAGCCATAACGAAAGGGGCAAATGACTCGCAGGAAGCGTCTCAAAGTAATTGGTGCGCTCTGTTGATGTTGTGCCGTTCATCGTCCCGCCGGCATTGAATATGTATTGGAAGTGCGCAGCTTTGGGAACGTTTTCGGATCCCTGAAACATCATGTGTTCGAAAAGGTGAGCGAACCCGGTGCGGCCGGTTCGTTCATTACGGGAACCGACATCGTAATAAAGCGCAACAGATACGACTGGCACGGCGTGGTCTTCGCACAGGATAACCCGCAGGCCATTCGAAAGAGTGAGTTGTTTGATAGGTGTCGGTGAGAGCTTGAATCTTTCGACCACTTTAATCTCGATTCGTTTGAACTTTAGCGCGCGCGTCACAGCCGCGTGGGAGTACGACTTCAGTTTTAGGGTGACGATGGTAACTGTCCGCGGCGGTCGGGGGAACTGCCACGCCGGCCCGGTGATCTTCTGGTGCCGCTCAGGCCGGTTTCTCGTTGACCATGCCGCGCAGCTCGGCACGCAATCGTTCGATTTCGGCCAGTTTCTGCTGAACTCGCTCAAAAAGCGCTGATTGCGTCTTTATTCCCTCTTCGACAAGGAAACCGGCCGCTTCGGCGCGACTACGGAAAATGCCAGCCTGCACGAGCTGATCGACTTTTTCCTGCGCTTCCGGGGAGATCTTAACCGCCACAACGTAGTCATCCTTGGCCGACATGGCGCGCTCAATCGTGCGACTGATATCGCGGCCTATGGCACTAAGCGACTCGGGAATACGCGAAGCGATGTCCCTAACCGACGAGACAGTTCTCGTCCTATCCCCGGAATCACCTTCCCTTTCATCGTCTCTAAGCATTAGGTCGTCTACGGTTTCGGAGGATTGCTCTTCTTCCTTTCGATAGGAACCGCTTGGAAATGGATTGCTCATATCTGAGAACTCCTTAAATCGACCAGGATTAAACCAATTCTTTCGTAAATACGTTTTTAGTCGTTGTTAAGTTCATTCTACGGATGCCTTGGAAGAGCCGTCAAGCGAGCGCCATGACGATAGTAGTCAGCCAAAAGCTCTGTGTTACGAGGGAGGCGGCTCGACTCGCGCAGCTTGGGATCGAGCCATAGCTCGTGCTTGCTCAGTCGTCTGGCATTCGCTAGTATTGCAACCACCGCGCGTACGAATAATTCTCTTTTTCGCCTTGCGTGCGGATTTTATTAACCAGCATCGCATCGAACTAATTTAGAGGCTCCACTGTGAAAAAGATCTTCTTGCTCCCGTTAGTTACCGCACTCTTACTCGCACTTAATCTTCAGGCTTTTGTTTTCGCGCAACAGCGAGTCCAGTCGCACAGCCCGGTAGGAAGCACTTCAGCCGGGAAACCCACCGCGGCGTCACCGGGAACAAGTCGTCGCAACATGCGTAGCAGTTCACCCACGATTCCTCTCATTGAGAAAGACTTTGATGAAGCTTTAAGAGTTATCCATGAGAATCATTTTGAGGGTAGCAACCTCGACTACAACTCAGTATTCAAGTCCTCGATCATCGGCATGCTGCGCTCGCTCGATCCCCACTCAAACTATTATGACCGGGACGAGTATGACGAACTCAAAACGGATCAGCGCTCTGAATACTTCGGGATTGGCGCATCGATTCAAAACTACATCATCGGCGCGGAGCCCGATACGTTCATTACCGCGACGTTCCAAAATTCGCCGGCTTCACGAGCGGGACTGCGCTTTGGCGATCGGATCTTGGCTGTCGATGGTGTGAAGATGGCCGGCAAGGCCTCGCTGGAAGTACGTGACAAGATTCGCGGTCCTCGCGGTTCTGTGGTGAAGATAACGGTGGAAAGAGCTGCCGATAAACGAGTGCAGACAGTGGCGATAACTCGCGACGCGGTGCCGCAGCCTTCTGTTCCCGACGCGTATATGGTCAAACCCGGAGTGGGTTACATAGACATGACGCGTGGATTCAATTACACAACTACCGATGAGCTGCGGGGCGCGCTCGAAATGTTGCACGCCAAAGGCGCGAATTCACTTGTTTTAGATTTGCGAAATAATCCTGGCGGCTTTTTGGATCAGGCTATTCACGTTGCCGAGGTGTTCCTTCCGAACGGCCAGTTGATTCTTACCCAGAAGGGCAGGAATGGATTACGGGACAACACACACGTATCAAGGAATAACTCACCCGATCCAATTCCGCTCGTCATCCTTATTAACGAAAACACTGCCTCGGCATCCGAGATCGTTGCCGGCGCTATGCAAGACCATGACCGTGCTTTGATTGTCGGCCAGACAAGTTTCGGCAAGGGCCTGGTCCAAAGCATCATTCCGCTCGATTATGGTGCCGGTCTGACGCTTACGTCAGCAAAGTATTACACGCCGTCGGGTCGTCTCATTCAACGTGATTATTCCGACAGCAGTCTCTACGACTATTACACCCGCGGCGGCTCGAGACGGATTGATGAGAAGCAGGATGACACGAAGCCTGTGGGACCTGAGAAGAAAACGGACACGGGCAGGGCTGTTTACGGGGGCGGCGGCATTGCTCCAGATGAAAACATCACAGCAAGGACGATTACGGCGGCTCAACGGCGTCTGCTAAGTCCTCTTTTTGCATTTAGTCGTGAGGTGGTGAATGGCCGCGTGGCGGGAATTGCTGCTTATAAGGTTCCAGGAAGCATCAACTTCGTTCATGAGCTACAGCCCGACGACTTTACGATTGACGGGCCCACCCTCAAAGCCTTCAAAGATTTTGTTGCCGACGACTCCAACTTCAAGACGCTGATGCCGCTGGTCGAGCATAACCGGCCATTTGTCGAACTTCAGTTGCGATTCAATCTTGTGACTGCGGCCTACGGTCGAGTCATGGCGGATCGAGTCCTAATTACTTCCGACGACCCTCAGGTTGCCAAAGCCGTTGACGTCCTGCCGCGCGCGCGGGACCTCGCCATGTCGGCCACGCGACATCAAGTGCAGCCATAATCCCTGGCAAGCAGGTTACCTTTTGCAACGGTCCTTCACGCGGTGTGTTTCAGCCGTAAGACAGAGTCTTGCGTCTAAAACCTCATTGTGATATCGTCCGTTACCAGTGGGACAGACCGTTTACTGAATTATGGCGAGAGCTGCAAAATCACTAATCGATACCGAAGAGTTGGGACGCGCGATTCGCAGGCGCCGCGAAGAGTTGGAGCTTAGCCTTCGTGATGTCGCAGATCAAACCAATGTCTCGGCATCAACCTTGTCTCGAATAGAAAACGGCACTGGAAAGCCTGACGCAGACAATATCGCCCGACTAACCACGTGGTTGGACGTACCGCTGGAAAGAATTCTGAGTGGTGGACGTCATGACCAAAATGAAGCTAAGGCAGTTGTTTATTATCCACACGAGTCGACACCTGAAATCGTAGAGGCACATTTGCGTGCTGACCGTAATCTGTCTCCCGAGACGGCAGATGCATTGTCGGAATTATTTCGCGTCGCTTACTCACAATTTAGTCGAACAGAACAAGGAAGGTCCGCGCGAAAACGCCGCTGAATCTTCTATTCCTCAAACCATATTTCAGCATGAGCAAATATGAGTTACCGCCAGGCGAGAAATGGCGGAAATTCGAGCTGCACGCTTTGGGCTTTCGCGATTTTGCACGCGTCCCTCCCGATGCACCTCTTGATCCCTTTCGCCTGGCTAAGTTCGCAAACTTGCTGGTAATCAGTTTTGATCAGATTCAGGGGCTGAGTGATAAAACGCGGGAACATCTCCTCGGCTCAGCGTCGGAGAAATGGTCGGGCGGCGCCTGTTCTCGTCCTCTGCCCGACGGGCGGAAAATCGTCATACTCAATCCCAACCACGGAAAGATGCGCACCAACGCCACGCTCATGGAGGAAATTTCTCACGTCTTTCTGGGCCATCAACCCGATCGTTTGAAAACAGTCGCTGAAGACGCGCACGGCCGAGCGCGCTCCCGGGATTACAAGAAGGCGGACGAAGAAGAGGCCTATGCAACTGGCGCTGCTGCTCTCGTTCCATATTCCGCACTGCGCACATTTGTACTCGAGGGTCTGACGTCGGTTCAAATCGCCAAATATTTCCGCGTCAGTCGCGAGCTCATCGAATATCGTCTGAAGGTCACTCGTCTTTGGAAAACGTACCGAGCCGCGCATTTACGCTCCGAAACAGCGGCGTCCCCTACTCATTTAGCCCCGTAATTGGATTGCCGTTTCATGCTTTTGCCCCGGAACGCTTATAATTGTGTTTTATGCTTTCCGCTGCTTTTTCAAGCTGAGATTATGAAGGAATTATGAGCGAACAGATAAAAGAGCTGCCTTTGCCCGGCCTGACGACAACCGACAAGCTGCGCATGCTGCTCGACATTACAAAGAAAATCAGTCGATCACTGGATCTGCAGGAGGTATTGAATCTGGTGATGGACACCTTGGATTCCATCATTCCATATGATGCTGCCGGGATCTTTTTGGTGAAGTGTGTTGATGAGAGCGCGGTTGCTGAAGGCGAGGAGCCCTGCGTTTTTCAAGCAGAGGCCGTGCGGGGCTACGACATCGACGAGTTGACGCATCTCCACCTGAAACTTGGGGAAGGTCTGCTTGGGCAAGTGGCTCTCTCCTCTGAGCCGGTCTATTCTCCCGACGTTCGCAAGGAACCGAAGTACATTAACGCGCGTAGCGAAACGAGATCGGAGATGGTGGCGCCAATCATTTCCAATACGGAAGTAATTGGCGTATTCGATCTCGAGAGCGACGAACTGAATGCTTATTCGGAGGATGACCTTCAGGTTCTGATGATGCTGGCTTCGCAAGTTGCCATCATTATCGAGAAGGTAATGCTTCATGAGCAGTTGATTGAGAAGAAGCGTCTCGAAGGCCAGCTCGAAGTAGCGCGGCAGGTCCAGTTGGAATTGCTTCCGGCTAAGGACCCGCAGTTAGAGGGATACGATATTAGTGCCTACAATTTTCCCACCGAGGAAGTTTCCGGAGATTATTATGATTGGGTAAGGATTTACGACGATCAAATTGGACTGGTAATCGCGGACGTTTCCGGTAAGGGTGTACCCGCGGCTTTGCTAATGGCATTCCTGCGCGCGAGTTTGCGAGCGGCCACGCACATTGGTTATTCGCCACACATCTCCATGGCCAAAGTAAATTATTTGCTGTGGGAATCCATCGAGCGGAACCAGTTCGTAACCGCCTTCTACGGCATCCTCGACGTCACGAACAAAACTCTTGCTTATACAAACGCCGGCCACAACCCTCCGCTTCTCCTTGATAAAGATGGAAAACCATCGTTTATCGAGCGAGGCAGTCTGCCTCTCGGGATGTTTAGGGACACTCGCTATCATGAGTATTACCTGACTACTGAACCTGGAGAAGTGCTGGTGCTTTATACTGATGGTGTAACAGAAGCCCAAAATCGGCAGGGAGAAGAATTTGGCAGGGACCGCCTTGCAGAAGCGGTTATAGCCAACCGTCATCTTGGTGCGCGTGAGCTAATCGCGGCAGTGCAGAAAGTGGTAATCGAATGGACCGATGGGCGAGGTGCGACTGACGACGTCACCTTCTTTGTAATCAAGGCGCTGTAAAACGGGTAGTGTCCTAATTTCAGCCTTCTCTGTGAAACCTTCGTGTCCTCTGTGTCTCTGTGGTGGCTAAAATGTTAAGCAACACAGAGACACAGAGAACACACAGGACGCACAGAGAATTTCAACTAAGGACACCACCGTGAGATGGAAGCTCTTTGGTAATTAATGCGCCGTCACTGAACAATGCGCGTGATCACCGCCGGGCGCCAGCGGCGCGCGGTAGTCTCCGAAATGAAACGGAGTCTCAGCTTTGGAAAACGCGTAGACGTCGAATCCAAACGCATCGAGATAGTCTGCCAGGTCATCCGGTAGAAGGAGATAAACGGCGGGGGTGAAACCCGCTCCAGCGCGAATTTCCAGCAGGCGCTCGATCACTTCAAGGGGAGCAAAGCATCTAACAGGATCTCTGTAGGTTGCCATGTTTTTTGGCGCCTCCTTTTGAAAATCGTCTGCGTTCTAAAGAACCAGACTTGCGCGACTTCTGTTTGATGTACGCGGCGGCCATTTGGTTTGTTTCGACATAAAGTCTAAGCTCAAAAGCTGGTATTAACGTTTGACCTTGCGAACGAGGGAAGGTTCCAAATCGAAAATGAGCACTCCAACCGCCTCCACCAACTCACCGGATAATCCGCCTTTACCCTTAAACCTAATCGCCACGTTGCGGCAGATGCTGAAAATCTCCGACAAGGTGAGCGATCTGATCTTTTCGCCAGGCCGGCCGCCTCAGGTTGAACTTGCGGGGAAACTTCAAGCCGTCAAGATTGCGGGACTGGAAAAGCTTACGCCGGCTCAAACGGCAAACATCGCTAAGCTAATCATCGGAAACCATCAGAATGCTGCCGAGAGCCTGGAAAAGAATGGGTCGGCGGATCTTTCTTTTGGCGTTCCGGGCGAGGTCCGTTTCCGCGTGAACATTTTCATGCAGCGTGGCAGTCATGCCATTGTCATGCGCGTGATTCCCACCGAGCCGCCAACCTTTGCTGATCTCAACTTACCTGAACAATTGAAACAGGTAGTTGACATCAAGAATGGCATAGTACTAGTTACCGGGCCGACCGGCAGCGGCAAGAGTTCGACTTTGGCTGCGATTATCGATCTGATTAATGAGACACATCATTATCACGTGGTTACAATAGAAGACCCGATCGAATTCTTACACAATCATAAGAACTCAACCATTCATCAACGCGAGCTCCATTCTGATACGCCGAGTTTTGCGACGGCCTTGCGCGCAGCTCTCCGACAAGCGCCTAAAGTCATTCTGGTAGGCGAAATGCGCGACAAGGAAACAATCGAAGTAGCGCTTGAAGCTGCCGAAACGGGCCACCTGGTTTTGTCGACGCTGCACACTATTGATGCGTCGAAAACAGTGGATCGGATTATTGGCGTGTTTCCCAAAAACGAGGAGCCGGTGATTCGAACTCGGATAGCTCAATCTTTTCGCTACATCGTTTCACAGCGTCTGATTCCCAGGCCTGACGGAAAGGGCCGAGTTGCGGCCATCGAAATTCTCAAGTCAACCATGCGTACGCGTGAATACATCGAAAGAGGCGAAACCGAAGGCAAGTCTTTGCTCGATGCAATGGAGCAGGGAGACCAGGAGGGTATGCAAACGTTTGACGACGTGATTGAGAAAATGGTTCGCGACGGAGTGTTAACCCAGGAAGGAGCGATGCCTTAC
>JALYTI010000326.1 GCA_030854375.1 Acidobacteriota bacterium
TCATAACCCTCAATGGAAATGTCTCCATGAGCTCCGATGGAGTGTCTCCATGAGCTTCGATGGAATGTATCTATGAACTTCGATGGAATGTCTCTCAGGTCAGGAAGGGGGCCTGCCCCCGCTCTTGCGTGAGTTATCAGGCCTTTTTGAGAAACCAAGCCGGTAGGAGCAAGCCCCCGCGGCTATGCCGTCTGATGTGCGGTGGGGCTCCGCCCCACCGGCAAACTGCTATCTCTCCTGTGGGGCTTCGCCCCCAATTGGGGCATAGCCCCACAACAATTTAAAGTCCCACCGGAAGGTCATAGACCTTCCGCACATCAGGCGGCAGAGCCGGTATACCCTCCCCTCTTTCAGAGATCTCCAATATGGTTACACACCTCCAGGCGATGTTCGAAAACTTTGTCTTCTGAAAACTTTTCCAGCTTTTGAAAATATTCTGCTTCACGATCGAGCGCTTTCTCAGGCACCAACCCAACAATCTCCGTGCCTAGAATCTCCGCGCCGGCTCTTTTGGCTTCATCACGAACGGCATTGTAAGCCTGAGTCATTCCCGTAGTTTCATAGTTCACAAGATTCATAGATACCTGCACGAGTCCGCGCGTTGACAATTCGAAGCCGAGCGCTTTAATAAACGGTAAGCCGCCGTGTCTCGCTCTGACGACGCGCGCAATCTTCCTGGCGACCGTAACGTCGCTGGTGTTGAGATTGACATTAAAGGCGATCAGAAATGGACGAGCGCCGACCGCAATCGCGCCGGCGGTTTCATGAACCAGCAGCGGACCGAGATCGGGCGCACGGTTTGGATCCACGGCAATCTGTTCACGCAGCAACTCAAGCGCGCCGCGCCTCACATCTTCCAGGTTGACACGATCAGGCTTGAGTGCCGCGCGTTCGTAGAAAAAGACCGGGATTGAAAGTTCACTCGCAATGCGCCTACCCGCCTGATGCGCGAGAGCCACGCAATCTTCCATCGAGACACCGCTAATAGGCACGAAGGGCAGCACATCTGTGGCCCCCAACCGCGGATGAACGCCCGCGTGCTGACGCATATCGATTAGTTCAGCCGCAAGTGCGACGGCGCGGAACGCCGCATTAACGATCTCTTCCGGCGAAGCTACAAACGTGATGACTGAACGATTGTGATCCGGGTCAATGTGGGTATCGAGTACGCACGCGGTCGGAACGGAACCTATAGCCTGCGCTAACCGTTCGACAGTTGCGATCTTGCGACCTTCGCTGAAGTTTGGTACACACTCAACCAGTGCATTGCCAATTTCCGATTTGCGATTGCCGATTTGAGTGTTGTCCATTTTGATTGTTAGCTTAGCATCGGATGAATATTCGGCTGAAAGAAATCGGTTAGTTGGCAATTGGAATCGGCAATGATCGATCATTTCATCGATAAACGAAAAACAGCCTGGCAACGTCTGGAGGATCTGCTCAAGTTGCTCGACAGCAGTTCGCTGCGTCGCCTGCATCGCGAGGAGGTACGGGAGTTGGGTCGTATCTATCGGCGTACAGCTTCTGATCTGGCGATTGCCCGGGCTGAGTCACGAGACCCTCGTCTAGTCAATTATCTAAACAGTCTGGTAATTCGAGCGCATGGCCGCATCTATCAAGCCGATGCGCAGGGCGGGGCGCGCATTAGAAATTTCTTTGCGCGAGAGTTTCCGCAAACGTTTCGCCGCACCTGGCGCTACACCATGGTTTCGTTCGCCGTCTTTTTCATCTTTGCGGTGATCGGTTTTGTGGGCACAAAGTATGATCCGGAATTTTCGGAGCTGGTTGGTGTGCCGCCTGCCTTTCGCGAGCTATACATCGAAACAAAAACTCATTGGTGGGAAGATCTCAACGAAGCCAATCAGGTAGGCGCAAGTTCGATTTTTACGCATAACATTCAGGTGACAATCTACACCTTCGCGTTTGGCGCGATGTTTGGTGTGGGAACTTTGTTTTACCTGGCCTATAACGGCGCCACAATAGCGTCAGTGCTGGCGCTTACTTATAAGGCGGGGTTTGGCAACGCCTTGCTCACATTCATGGTAGGTCACGGGGTGATTGAGCTTTCCTGCATCTTCATTGCGGGAGGCGCAGGTCTGTTGATAGGCAGCGCGATACTAATGCCGGGCGATCTTTCGCGCGCCGACGCGATGAAAAGCCGCGGCAAAGATGCAGTTCGTTTGATGATGGGTGTTGCGGTATTGCTGGTTGTCGCGGGAATAATCGAAGGCTTCATCTCGCCCGCACCGATTCCGGCGGCAATCAAATTCAGTATTGCCGGGATCACCGGCCTCTCTTTGTATTCGTATTTGTTACTGGCGGGGCGAAACGAACCAGAAGGGGGAAAGGGGGAATAGGAGAAGTGGGGAATAGGGGAAGGGCTAATGGGGCGCTCATCTGCCGAATGGTTCGGCTGCTTTGATCGATTTTCTGTGATTAAAAAGGTAGGCGCTCAGTTTCGTCGCCTCCTCTCTGAGAGATTCATATGTCGCCAAGTCCAGATAACCAACCTCCAGTCCAACTCGCAGCAAACTTCTTAGCTCTCCGGCAGATCCCTTCGCGATGTTGAGAAAAAACAAATACTCTTTTCGAGACGATCGCTCAAAACCCTCCGCGATATTAGTCGGAATTGAAACAGATGCCCGGCGGAATTGATCGCGCAATCCAAAATCCCTATTGAGCAGACCGCTAGCGGTCAAAACGTATATGCGCTTAACAAGTGCAATTCCCATTTGCCAAACCATCAAGTCTTCAAAACTCCGTACTGGTCTTCTTTTCTCCATAAGAATCGAATCGCTTTGAGAGGTAATCCTGTTCCACTTTTCCCCAATTCCCCTTTTACCCCTGAACGCTAGCTTTGTCCACAGCCACCTACAGTAGCCCTCTTTCCTTCACTTGCAAATATTTTTCTAACAAGGCCGGGGCGAGCGCGGCGGCTGTCACATCCAACGCCAAGCCTCCCTGCGATTCCACCAGGCGCAGCGCGGCTTCGCGCAGGTACATGATTTCTTCGGCAACAGATTGAGTAAACAGATCTCGGACATTAACCGGAGCATTGCTGACCACGGCTTTGAGATCGCGATCAGCGATAGTGACAACCAGCGGAAGATGTCGAGGCCTCAGCAACCGCAGCGAAGTCAGCAGTTCTTTTGAACCTTCTTCATCGACGAGATCGGTTAAGAGAACCACAAGTGAGCGTCGCTTGCTGTTCGCGGCAATGAACTCAAACGCACGAGAGTAGGATGGCTCGATCATCTCTGGTTCAACGCCATAGAGCGCCTCGAGTGCCGCATCCATATGGTCATGCCCACGGCTTGGCGGCAGGAAGCTCTTAATCTTTCGACCGAACACAAGCAGGCCTGCGTTATCCCCGGCCCTGGCAGCTGCGGACATGAGCGCCAGCGCGGCATGAACCGCGGAATCCAGTTTCGTTTCCTGCTCGATACGCGCCGTCATCAGACGTCCACCGTCAATTGCAATCAGAATTGTTTGGTCGCGCTCTATCTGATACTGCCGCGTAGTCAACTTGCCTCGTCTCGCCGTGGCGGTCCATGAGATGTGGCGCAACTCATCTCCGCGAACGTAATCACGCAGCGACTCAAACTCGCGCCCTTCACCGCGCCATGAAGTTTTTCGATGTGAAGCCACAAGCGAACGCGCGCCTAAAGCCTTTAACTCAGCTTCCCGCGCCCGCCTCATGTTTGGATAGACCTTTACTGTGATCGCCTCACCCGCGCGTGTTTCACACCACACCAGGTTCAAACGCGAAAGGAAGCGCACCGCAATTTGTCCGAACTCAAATTTGCCTCGTTTGGGTGGAGTGAGGCTATAAATCAAAGCTGCCGAGGTTTGCCCTTCCACACGCACCTTCGCTTCACGCAAGCCTGACA
>JALYTI010000327.1 GCA_030854375.1 Acidobacteriota bacterium
GTAGGACGACTCCGCCAGGAATCCGTAGCCGGGATGAATTGCGTCGACGTTGAAGATTTCAGCAGTGCTAATAATTGCCGGAATATTCAAGTAGCTCTGAGCGGAGGGGGCAGGACCAATACACGCTGCCTCATCAGCAAAGCGAACGTGAAGTGAATCGCGATCGACGTCGCTATGAACGGCCACCGTGCGAATACCCATTTCCTTGCAAGTCCAGATGATGCGGCAAGCAATCTCGCCGCGATTGGCGATTAGTATTTTCTTGAACTTTCGAATTTCCGGCGTCATCTTACTTCCAAAAGTTAACGTCCAATGTCTTAACGTCCGTTCGTCGTCACCGGACGTGGGACATTGGACGTTGGACGTCTTGACCTTACTTCTTGATTCCAAACAGTGGCTGGCCGTATTCCACGGGTTGTCCGTTCTCGACGTAAATCTTTGCCACCTCACCGCTGGCCTCGGCCTGGATTTCATTCATCAACTTCATCGCCTCGATTATGCAAACAATTGTTTCTGGCTCCACCTGGCTGCCGATTTTTACGAAAGACTCAGCGTTCGGAGATGCGGCCCGGTAAAAGGTTCCAACAATTGGAGACGGGATAATATGAAGATCCTGATCTTCCGAGGCTGCTGTTTGTGCTTTTGCGCCCGGGTGTGCCGGCACGGAAGTGGTGGTGACCTTCGTGTCCGTTGCGGGAGAAAGATTCGCGGCAGTCTGCTTAGATCCCGCAGACGGCGTGGGTTGAAAGCCGGCTGCGCCTTCGCTTGCACCGGCTTCTACACCCCTGCGAAAACGGACCCGGAAACCTTCGCGCTCCAGTTCAAACTCGGCGAAGTCGTTTTCACGAATCAAATGAATGAGCTCACGTAACTCATCCATGTTTACGGAAATTTCAGGGCTAGCCGATTTATTTCGCTGCTGACGACGACGTGGTTTTGATTCAGTTGCGCCCTGTTCGATCGAAAGGTCGCCTTCCGTCCGCACTTCGTCCCCAGCTTTATGGCTTTCGTAATCGTCCACTTTTTGCTTCGCCGGTTCTATTCCGCCTGACACGCTTACACCCCATCAAAGTGTTGAGCCCCAAAAGACTCGGGTTGGCATCGCCGATGGTCAATTGGGGCATTCCGACCGAGCGTGCAATTTTAGCACTCGGTGATAACCGTCTGCTGAACCTAGTTCTCTTCTTCTGCGCCAGTCTCCCCATCCAGTGCCGAACTTTCTGCCGGGGTCTCGTCTTCCGTCTCGCCTGACAACTCTTCTGACTCAGCGGTGCTGTCGGCGGCTTCTACAGTGCCAGTCGCTTCTTTCTTTGAGAAACCGGTGCGTCCGCTTGCGGTTATTCCCTTCCCGTCAGCGCCCTTTCGCTTCTTTGAACCTGTGGGCTTTCGCTTCTTCGCGGCTTCGAGTGCTTCGCGTTCGCTTTGGTTATCTACTAATTCAATTATCGCAAGCTCTGCGTTATCCCCTGCGCGGTGACCAAGTTTGAATATCCTGGTGTAGCCGCCGGGCCGATCCTTATAACGCTCACCGAGCTCATCAAACAATCGCTTCAGCGCCGCAATACCGGCAGTGCGGGGCGGACGTACCTGTCCGCGTTTTCCGGTTAATGCCGATTGCTGCATATTACCGGCATGAAAGAATCCAGCTGCCTGGCGACGAAGATGCAACGCGCGCGGGCCAGTGTCTTCGCCTTCAAGGTTATTGGCCCGCCGTGAAAGTGTGATTGCACGTTCGACAAAAGGTCTCAGCTCTTTGGCTTTCGGCAGCGTGGTGACTATCCGTTCGTCTCGAGAATTGATTAACGAGACTGCCAGATTGCGAAGCATTGACATGCGGTGTTCGCTGGTTCGGCCAAGCTTGCGATGGGCTTTTTGGTGTCGCATGATTCTAAAATTCGTATTTGATAACCAGCGTCGTGATGGCGACCACGCGCCTTAACACTTCTTACTGCTCGTCTGTGTCGTAGTCGCTGAGATCGGCGCCGTCGCGACCGCCGGTGCCAGGAATTGGATTTCCCTGTTCGTCAAATTCCATTCCGAAATCGAGGCCCATGCCATTCAGGATTTCCTTGATCTCGTTTAGCGACTTCTTGCCGAAGTTTTTGGTGGCCAGCATCTCGCGTTCGCTTCGCTGCACGAGATCGCGGATCGTTCTTATGTCTGCATTCTTCAAACAGTTGTAAGAACGGACCGACAACTCAAGTTCATCAACCGAACGATCGAGCTGATCGTTGCGTGGAAGCGGTGGCCGCTCAATCTTCGAATAAGCAAAATCATCCGTGTCCTCTTCGAAGTTGATAAAGATCGACATGTGGTCCTTGATCAATTTCGCCGCGAGACCGATTGAATCTTCCGGTTTTACCGAGCCGTCCGTCCAAACCTCAATCGTGAGTTTATCAAACTCAGTGTTCTGCCCAAGACGGGCTGCTTCCACCGTGTAGTTAACCTTCTTCACGGGTGTGTGCACAGAATCGATTGGGATATAGCCAAGCGACAAGTCTTCGTCGAAGTTTCGATCAGCAGAGACGTAACCACGCCCGCGTTTCAGCCGCATCTCGACTTTTAACGAACCGCCTTCACTAACTGTCGCGATGTGCACTGCGTCGTCGAGCACCTCCACGTCTGCATCGGCCTCGATATCGGCAGCGGTAACTTCTCCCGCCGATTCCTTTGAAATCCTGAGAGTCTTCGACTCATTGCCGTGAAGCTTAAAGGGCACTTGCTTCAGATTCAGAATCACGTCCGTCGCGTCTTCGACAACGCCCTTGATTGAGGAGAATTCGTGCTCCACACCTTCAATCTTCACCGCCGTAACTGCCGCGCCCTCAATAGAAGAAAGTAGCGCTCGCCGAAGTGAATTACCTACTGTCGTGCCGAAACCACGCTCGAAGGGCTGGGCGGAAAAGCGGCCGTAGCGCTCCGTCAGTGTTTCAGCGTCAGCGGCCAAACGGCGAGGCATCTGAAATCCAGTCCATAGATTATTTTGGTCCATAGCCATAACTTTTAAGTCCTGATCTAGAAATGCTGTTATCCGCAGAGACAGTCAAGCTATCTCTACGGGAGCGGATTACTTACTATAAAGCTCAACGATAAGCTGCTCGTTAATTGAGCGATCGATATCTTCCCGGGCAGGCAGGCCGCTAACGCGCGCTGCCATTTCCCCTCCATCCTGTGATATCCAGGACGGACGTCCGCGTCCAGAAGCGGTCTGCCATGCGCTTTCTATATGCGGATTCTTGCGGCTTCCCTCTTTGATGGTGATAGCCTCGCCGGCTCTGACCTGGTATGACGGAATATCTACCTTTCGTCCGTTAACCAGGACGTGGCCGTGGTTCACGAGTTGACGCGCTTGCCGGCGAGAAGTGGAAAATCCTGCGCGGTAAACTGTGTTATCGAGACGCCGCTCGAGCAGGAAAAGGAGGTTTTCACCCGTGATCCCCTTCATGCGGGCAGCGCGCTCGAAATAGTTTCGGAACTGTCCTTCAAGGATGAAGTAGATGCGCTTAACCTTCTGCTTTTCGCGCAGCTGCTGGCCATAACCGACCAGCGCCTTGCCGCGACGCATCGAGTTACCGTGTTGTCCGGGCGGTTGTGTACCGCGTTTTTCAATCGGACAAGACGGCTTGAAGCACCTGTCACCTTTAAGAAAAAGCTTTGCACCTTCGCGGCGGCACAAGCGGCACACCGCATCTCTATACCTAGCCAACTGTTTTCTGCCTCCAGTCTATGCGACGGAAAAGTTTACAGGCTGCGTTGGTAAAGTCTTGAGACTTCACGTTTCATCTCAAATCTGATTTCAGATTTGAAATCTGAGATCTGAAATCCAAGATTGAAATCCGAGATCTGAAATCCGAGATCTGGAATTCGAGATCTGGAATTCGAGA
>JALYTI010000328.1 GCA_030854375.1 Acidobacteriota bacterium
CAAAACAACTGCTGACGATCAAATCGTATTTCGATAAATCAACCGATTCGACTGCGAAGGGATAAAGGAGGAAGTAATGACGGAAGTTACGTTTTAGACCAGGAAGGTATTGCATCCAGGAAGTCTTTATCTGAGCCTCGCGTAGTCCCGTTGACAATATCTCAGGTACGGCAGCCGTTGTGTGAAGTGTTGCACCCGGAAGTAAATTATAGATCTCCTCCGCGACCCGTTCCGCGCCACCCATCTGCGCAAAGTTATCGTGGAAAACCGCGACCCGCGATGATGCGGAACTCTTTCTAACGCGACTGCCTGATTTACTTGCCTCGGTGTAAACCGTTTCCACCTGCGCCATAAACGCTGCAACCGTGAAGTTAGTTTGAACGTGACGTTGCCCGTTTTTTGCCAGGCGTCCGCGCAAGCTGGGCTGCTCAATGAGCGACACGATTGCTTCTTTGAGTTTCCGGGGATCTCCGGACGGAATAAGCCAGCCGTTTTTACCGTGCGTAATCAATTCGGGTACACCGCCAACCGCGGTGGAAAGTAGTGGAACGCCACACGCCAATGCTTCCAGGGCCACCAGCGGAAACGCTTCTGACCTGGAGTTGAGCACAAGCAGATCGAGTGAGCTCATAATCGACGGTATATCTTCTCGGTGTCCCAGAAACCGCACCCGGTTAGCGATACCCAGCGCTCTGGCGTGAAGTACCAGCCGCTGCTGATACCTATCGTCGCGGTTGAAGATGGCGGCGCCGACAATTAACAATGTTGCGTCCGGAATTCGTTTCAGAACATCGGCGAATGAAGTGATTAGCTCCAGCTGCGCTTTTACGGGTGACAAGTTGCCAACAATTCCGATCAGTGCATCCCTCGACCTCAATTGCAGCTCTTTGCGTATCTCAATAACTTTCGCAGGCTGCGGACGAAAGCGCTCGGCATCTACTGAGTTGTGAATCACCGTCACTTCCGTTCGTCTGGGGAACACGCGTAAGAGATTACCCAGCAGTCTGTCTCGGGATATCTGCGAAACCGTGACGATGCGAGCTGGAGGAAACAGCAGAACAAACAGGCGAATAAAAGCGCTAAACGGATGCCGCGGCAAGACATCGTGAACATACCAGATGATTGGTTTCCGAAGTCCAAGTGTGGCCGTTGAAATCACCAGGCCGGCGCGGAGGCTGTTGGCATGAATGAGTTCAGGCTGGCTTTCGATCACGCGCTTTCGTACCTGACGAATGATGGAAATGAAAGATGCGAAATAACGAATCAAGTGGCCGAGCCGCCAGGTAAATCGCGCCTGCAGCTCGTTCACACTATCGCAAAGCACTCCCACAGCTTGAGCGTCGTCTTGCAGTGTGCCGTCCGCGGGACACAGTAAGACCGGCTCAAAGCGATCGCGACTAAGCTGCGCGACAATCTGCAGCAGCACGCGCTCCGCCCCGCTCACCCGGCCAGTATGGTTGTAATAGAGAATCTTCAAAGCTTTCTTTTGACTGCATGCTTCGCGTTTCTTTGCGAATGCTTTGCGATCTTTGCCGCTAAGTCTTCACCAGCAGTCGGGCTTCTGCTTCGTTACTCCCCGCCCTGCCTTCCTGTGCGCTGATCCAACCGATAAGCAACCACCCAATCGGCGCCACCGCATAAAGAGAAAACGTCAAACCAAAGAAGTTGTTGAGAACAAACATCGGCATCAGCGCCGCTATGATTCGCGCGATTGCTGCTTCGGGACTTGCGCGGGACACTCGCCTTGTCTGGCGAAAAGCGAATAGTGTCGCGCGGCCCAGAATCCACAAAAACAAAAGCGCGCCAGGAATGCCACACGCAACAGCCAGTACTAAAATGAAATTATCAATCGCAGTCTCTTCTGCGTTATCCGAAAACTTCAACGCGCCTAGTGAACCGGCTCCGAGTCCTGAACCCAGGGGGCGATACGGAATAACGTTAATAACCAGGTCTTTCCACACTTCGAAACGCACATAAAGACTGTCTTCACCAGTAGGCTGCAGCGTTCCGCGCTCTGTGTGCGAAAGCAAAGTTCCCACTGTCTCCGTCTCGTCTTTGTTCCACATCTCGTCTTCGCTCGGTGGTTTTGCCAGCGTGACGACTAGCAGCAAAGGCACGAGCAGCAAAATCAGACGCGCAGCGACCCCACGAAGGCTTCGTGCTCCAAGCAAAATCAGCGAGACAAAACCCAGCATCAGACCAAAGATTGCTGTCCGCTGCCCTGTAAACAGGAGCACAGTCGAAAGTCCAGCGGCACAAAGAATCCAGCCTGCGCGATTCAGTAATCGGTTGGTCCCGAAGCCAAGGCCAAACGCGATCAGCGCGCCCATGGCGATATACCGGCCCCACTCTTCGGCACTGGTAAAAGTTGCCAGTGGCCGTTTCACATGGCCCACGCCAATAGAAATGTAAAATTCAACATTCTCCAGCCAGTAATGCTCGAATTGCGGATAGCCCCAAATCAGTTGGTACACACCGTAAAGCGACGTGATTATGCCGAGCACAACGATCAAGCGAAGCGCGCCTCCTATCAACCGCGAGCTTGCAGCTTGCCCGAAATAGAACCAGCTAACAGGAACCAAAAGCATCATGGCGCCAGACAGCCCAACCATGATTCCGCCCTGAAGGGGATTGAGAATCTGGATGAAGAAGATCGCGGCCAAGATCGTTACTGCTCCGGCTAGCGGTGTGGCACGAAGCATATGAAATCGCTGGCGTTGCAAGAGCAATCCGAGAGCGAGCAAGGTAACCAACGGGGTCAGCACATGGATGGGGTCGAATTGCGAGTAATCGACAATGAGATACTGCGCTCGCCTGATGAAACCACGAAAGGGTTCGAACAAAATCATGGCCACGAGACCCGCTTCCAGGCTTACCATCAGCGGGAAGGCCATCAAGAAAAAGAGTGCACCGAGTATCCAGCCACGCAGCATCTGCCCGCCGGCTATCACTGCCAGCACGGTAAAAGCGGCTACGGCTTGAATCGGAGCCAGCCACACCATTGGCGAGCGTCGCGAAACTGTTACTTCGGAATAGACGTTAGCGCTCATTTGCAGAAAACTCAGACATCAATATTGCGTGTCGCCGGAAGTGGCAAACGCAATAACGATCTCAATTGATTTACCGGGAAGTCACTGACGCGTGGCCGCAAGTAACCCCAAAGACTTCCGTGGCGTTGTTGAATCAACCAGAACACCGCTACCACCATCATCACGGTGTAACCCATCAGCGAGGCCAGCGCCGCTCCGGCAATTCCGTAACGTGGCAACAACGTGAGGAGCGCGATAACCGTGACTATGGCCGATGCAATCCGCGCGATCGTACTTAGGCCCGGATGTCCAAAACCATTAAGTCCACTGATTGCGATCCCGCCGGCGGTCAATACAACCGAAGCGACTAATAAAATCCGGAGCGTGCTCCCGGCAGCCATAAAGCTATCGCCATAAACAAATCGGAGAATGTGTGGAGCGGCAATCCAAAGTGGAATCAACACGGCAAGATGAGCATAAATTGTAAGGCGCAGGCTTCGGGCGAGCAGGTTGTCCGCCCGCTCGCTATATTTAGCGGCGGCAACCTCCGGCATTACTGCATCGGAGACTGAACCGGCAAGGACGGCGGTTATTTCGGAAAGACGAACAGCCACGAAATATAGTCCGATAGCTGTGCTCGACGCCAAACCTCCAAGAAGCAACTGGTCCATCCTGAGAGTGGCGAAGTCGGCAACTGTGCCTGGATATCCCCGCATACCATAGCGCAGTGCCTTGCGCCATTCGCTCCAACCAGGTTCCCAGCGCGGTCGTAATTGCCGCCAAACTGCGAATACAGATAACGCCATTGCGGCGAATTGCCCTGCCATGGCCGACAGCGCCGCGGTTTCTA
>JALYTI010000329.1 GCA_030854375.1 Acidobacteriota bacterium
TCCATCGCCCGAGCATGTAGTGCGGGCGGCTCTTCTTGTTGCGGTATGGCGAGGTGAATCGAGCCCATGCGGGCAATATTAGCGGAGGGGCGCTATGGTGTCAAGTACTTTGCAAGGCAAAGCGGGATCTGGGTTTGGAAAGCCGGGAGGGGCCGTTTTAAGCGGCAGTCGGCTCGACAACCCGCGTAGTTCTGCTGATTCCTGCAGTCTTGCGCCAGCGCAGGATGAGCAGGACCAGGGCCCCCGTTCCGACAATAAGGCTGATGATTTGCGAGGTAGAGAGCCCGGTCAGCGTAGTCAATCCAAACAAATCGCCGCGTGGATCATCCCTTACAAACTCGATCGCAAAGCGGATAATTGAATATAGGAGGACATAGACAAGAATCACTTGTCCGCTGAATCGCTTGTGTTTGTGTAGCCACAGCAGAAAGAAAAAAACAATCAGCATGGAGAATGATTCATAAAGCTGCGTGGGATGCAGATAGGTGTCAATTGGGACACCGGTGATTTCGTGGCCAAGCTCGGTAAACTTCACTCCCCAGGGAAGAGTAGTGGGCTTACCCCAACAACATCCAGCGGCGAAGCAACCTTGCCGTCCGAAGAAGTTTCCGATGGCAATTCCGGGCGCGCAAGCATCAGCGGTCTTCCACCAGGGAAGTTGGTAACGGCGCATCAGGAGATACCCGGTAATAATGGCGCCAATCAGCCCGCCGTAAAAAACCCCACCCGAGCGCAGGAAGTCCAGGGAAATGAGTTGCAGCGGATGATCGCGATACTCCGGCTCCGTAAAGAACATCAGGATCTTTGAACCAATAAGCGAAGCCAGCAACATCCAGAGACTCAGGTCATAGATTTTGTCTCGAGGTAATCCATCGCGGGCTGCAAGCTTTACGGTAATCAGAATCGCGCATAAGAAAGCAAGCGCCAGGAAGACGCCGTAGGTGTTAATGGGGAAACTGCCGATTCGAAAAAGTACTGGATACATAAAACAAAACGTGGTCAGTGGTCAGTAGTCAATGGTGAGTAGTCAGTCTCGTTTAGAAAGCGGACTTGTCCGCCTCGCGCGGCAGAGGGACACAAGTGCCCTATCTAAACGAGACGGCCTACTAACTACGGACTACTGACCACTGGCGACTGACTTTTTCTTTCAAAAATCAGATCGTAGGCGAGAAGTAGCGCGCCAATCGTGATGCTCGCATCGGCAACGTTGAAAGTTGGCCAATGATAGGAACCGGCATGCAACACGATAAAATCGATTACGTAACCCATCCTGACTCGGTCAGTGAGATTACCTGCGATTCCTGCCAATAGCAGCGCGCACGCTCCTAAAACCCGGTCGTCGCTTCGAGTCGTGCGCACGAAATAATAGAACACAGCTACGGCAGCGACTACTGCAAGCACGACAAAGAACCAACGTCCAAAAGCTCCGCCCTCCTGCAACTGACCGAAGGCAATCCCGCGATTCTCCGTATAAATTAAATCAAGGAAGCCACGAATTATAGTTCTATCGTCACCGAAGCGCAGTGCGCGCAGCGCCCAGGCCTTAGTGGACTGGTCCACCATGTAGATGCCGAAGCTAGCCAACAAGTATCCCGCCCGCCAGCCGAGACGTGTGCGTGTACCTGTGGTCAGATTCGCGTTGTTGAATTCAGTTTCCATGTTTTATGCAACGTAACCTGCGCTTTTCGCTCGCGGCTTTGCCGCCTGATGTGCGGAAGGTCTATGACCTTCCGGGGGATTCATTCAATCAAGGGCTACGCCCCTAATTTGGGGGCATAGCCCAGAAGAAATAAAGGGCCAGTGCGGTGGGGCACCGCCGCCACCGCACATCAGGCGGCGAAGCCGAGAAAATCGAATTCGTCTACTCGGGCGGGCGCCGCAAAGCCATAGAATCAAACGGATTATTCCTGCTCGATCTCTTCAAGTGCTGCCACGCACCGCTCACAAACATTAGGATAGCGTTCTGATTCGCCGACGCGCGTCGAGTAGTTCCAACAACGCTCACACTTTTTGCCTTCGGCAGGAAGTACCGTAACGACAACTCCACTCGCGCCTTCGTCTGACGGCACCACCTCCACTTGAGAAACTATGAATATGTACCGCAAGTCTTCGCGGTAGCGCATGAGTAGATCATAACTGTCACCGGCGGCTGAGATTTCAACACGGCCTTCGAGCGAGCTGCCGATTTGTTTGGCCACTCGTGCTTCTTCGAGCGACTGCAAAACATCATCACGAATTGCAAACAATCGTTCCCAGTCGGCAAGCAAATTATCTTCGCCCTGAGCATTCGCTTCCGGTAGCAAAGCCAGGTGGACGTAAGCAGGTCGCTGGTTATCCTGCGGCAGGTTTTCCCATATCTCATCAGCTGTAAAAACAAGAAGCGGCGCAAGCATTCGCGCTAGCGCGTCGGCAATGCGGTAAAGCGCAGTCTGCGCCGAACGTCTCTCCCTGTTCCTTGTGGCAAACGTATAAAGGCGGTCCTTGATAATGTCGAAATAACGCGCTGACAGCGTAACCGTACAAAAATGGTAAAGCGTGTGATAGACGGTATGAAACTCGTAAGCTCCGTACGAATTGCCAACCGTTCGAATCACCTTATCCAGTTCGGCCAGGGCCCAGCGATCAATCTCAACCAGCTCTTCCGCAGGCACACTGTCTCGAGAGGGCTCAAACCCGTGCAGATTTCCCAACGCAAAGCGTGCGGTGTTCCGCAACTTGCGGTAGCCATCAGTGACACGTTGAAGAATCTCTTTCGAAGACCGCATGTCATCAAAATAATTCGACGACGCACACCACAGACGCAGAATGTCGGCGCCGGATTCTTTTATTACTTCGTCCGGCGGTACTGCGTTGCCGCCCGACTTATGCATCTCCTTACCCTGCGCGTCCACAGTCCAGCCATGCGTAATCACTGTTTTGTAAGGGGCACGGTCGTGTGCTGCGAGGCCAACCATCAAGGAAGAATTAAACCAGCCGCGAAATTGATCACCGCCTTCGAGGTAGACGTCCGCCGGCCAACGAAGCCCTTCTCGGTGCTCTAACACCGCGATTGACGATGCGCCACTATCAAACCAAACGTCCAGGATATCAGTCTCTTTGGTCCACTCCGCGGCGCCACATTTCCTGCAGGTGTAGCCCTCAGGGAGTAACTCCCACGCTTCGCGCGTGTACCACGCGTCGGATGATTCGCGTTCAAAAATGTCGGCAACGTGCCTGATGATTGCCGGCTCGGCGACTGCTTCCGTGCATTTCGCGCAGTAAAAAACTGGGATCGAAACTCCCCAAACACGCTGGCGCGAGACACACCAGTCAGGCCGGCCCTTGAGCATGTTGCGCATTCGCACCTCACCCCAGGCAGGAATCCACTGAACGCGCTCTATCTCGCGCAAAGCCATCTTTCTCAGGGAAGAATCGCTTTCAGAAAAGTTTTCGGTGTAATTACTACGGTCACGTCCATCCTCATCTTTTTCCACCACAGCTCCGCCTGCGCGATCCATTGAGATGAACCACTGGGGAGTGGCGCGGAAGATCACTGGATTCTTGCAGCGCCAGCAATGGGGATAACGGTGTTCGTAATTTTCGGTAAATACCAGCACGCCCTGTTCACGCATGAAGTCGACGATGTGCGGATTGGCCTGGAATACATTCTGCCCGGCAAAGTGTTCGACGTCGGGCGTGAAGCGACCCGCGTTATCGACCGGGCAATATATTTCCAGACCATAACGCTTGCCGATGACAAAATCGTCGTGGCCGTGACCGGGCGCGGTATGAACACATCCTGTACCGGCTTTGCTTGAGGCTGGTTTCTCGCGCGCGTCTTTAACGTCGAGTTCAGTTTCCGCGTCAGCTTCACCACCCAACGTTACATGCTCGCCCA
>JALYTI010000030.1 GCA_030854375.1 Acidobacteriota bacterium
CTGGGCATAGCGCTCTTAAGGACAACATGACTTACGCGAAATTATTTGGATTAGCACTGCTCGTGTTTCTGGCTACGGCCGGTTGCAAGCTGACCAGTAGCGGAACACAACAAACTACCAACACTTCAGCACCAACGCGTGAATACCAACACCCGGAGGGCGGCGCGACTCCAGCCGGAGAAACGAAATATTTTAAAGGCTCAATTGGCAGCACGCTTGGATTGCAGATGAAGCTGGTTCGCGAGGGCGACACATTACGGGGCTCCTATTTCTATCAAAAGGTAGGAACGAAGATCGATACGCGCGGAACAATAGACAAAGATGGGAATGTCGACCTTGAAGAGTTTGATTCAAAGGGCAAACAGACCGGTGTCTTCAAAGGCAAGTGGAAAACGGACGAGAATGAGCTCATTGAAATTGCCGGAAACTGGGCGAAGCCAAACGGCGATAAGAAGACGTCATTCACCCTCACTGAGGAGCCGATCGAGTTTAGCAACGGCGTGGAAATCGTAGCGCGAGGAATTCATGAGAAGAATAAGAAACTAAAGTATGAGGTCAATGCCGAGTACCCTCAATTGACGGGCTCGGTAGATCCAAAGTTCGAGAAGTTTAATCAAACCGTTCGCGCCCTGGTTACTAAGAAGGTCAGCGATTTCAAGGCAGGGATGCAGCCCGAAGAAGGTGTGACCTCGGAAGAGACGCCTCTTGAATCAATGGGCAGTGACATCGGTATAGGTTACACGGTGTCACTGGCCAAGGATGATCTCATAAGCGTCCTGTTTGACGTTTCTAGTTATGAGAGCGGCGCCGCTCATCCGAATTCGTACTCTGACGTTGTCAACTTTGATCTAAAGAACGGTAAGTTATTAAAACTTGCCGATCTATTCCGCCCCGGGGCCAAGTATCTCCAAACCATCGCGGCTTATTCAATCTCAGAACTAAGGAAACAATCCAAACAACAGGGTTCCGATTCGATGCTGGATGAAGACTGGATTCAGCGGGGAGCTGCGGCCGATTCGTCTAACTATGAGAGTTGGACAATCACGAAAAAGGGCGTGGCAATCACTTTTGATTCTTATCAAGTTGCAGCGTACGCTGCCGGTCCACAGCATGTTTTGGTGCCTTATTCAGCCCTTAAAGAAATTATCAAACCTGACGGACCGCTAGGCCAGTTTGTAAAGTAGTAAGACTTCAGTCTGTGCTTCTTCGATCACAGGCCGAAACCTGTGCACATTAAAAGATGAATCGCGGGATCGGAATACTCGTAATTGTCGGCGGCATCTGCCTGGTGCTCGTCGGGTTCTTAATATATTCAGGTGGACTCAATTGGTTCGGAAAGTTGCCGGGTGACATTCACTACGAAAGCGAACGAACTCAAGTTTATATTCCAATCGTTTCAATGTTAATCGTGTCGCTGGCGCTTAGTTTGATCTTCTATTTGATTCGACGATTCTTCTGACCAAGTAGGACAGGCATTCCTGCCTGTCGTACCTTCCGCCAGATTTAATGAGGACAGGCAGGAATGCCTGTCCTGCTACGCCGCCTCCGCGACACCGGCATCCGAGTAGTCTGCCGCATGAGTGCGCGCGAAATACAGGGCGGTAATAAATGTCACCAACATTATCGCCGACGCAGTCCAGAACGTAACCAATAGCGAGTGGTCGCTCATATAGTGAAGCTTGCCATCGGCTCCCATGTGCATGATGGCACTGTGTATCAACAGCGCCGCTAATGACGGCCCAACAGCGCGGGCAAGGCTAGCAGCTGATTGCGTTACCCCTAAAACACCGCCCTGTTCCGCCGGTCCGACGCTCTTGGATGCCAAACTCGTCAAGGCGGGTCCCGAGAGAGAGTTTCCAATTGAGAAAATCCCGCCGCCTATTAGCAGACCCAGCAACCCACCCCTTGCCGGTCCAATAAAGGGAACGGCAAACAGACTTCCCGCAAACAACAAAGCTCCGACAACAACCAGCGGCAACTCGCCAAATCGTTTGACCAGGCGGCCAATTAATCCGCCCTGAATAATGACAGCTAAGACTCCTACGTAAGCGAAAAGATAACCATTGTGCTGTGCGTCATAGCCAAAGCGAAACATTGTGTAAAGAGAAAAAGACGTTGTCATTATTGAGAACGCAACTATGAACAGGAAATAGATAATGAGTACAAAGCCGAGTCGAGGTTGCATGAGCGATTCGATCAATTGTGACAAGCCTCGCCCACCCGCCGCCGACACCCGCGCAGGATGATCGCGTGTGACCGTTTCCGGCAAAGTGAAGTAGAGCAGCACTGCATTAGCGAAGCACAGGCCGGCCGCAAAGAGGAATGGCACCGCAACGCCCCAGCGGCTCAGTATGCCGCCGATCGCTGGACCAAAAATAAACCCGAGGCCGAAGGCCGCACCCAACAGGCCCATCCCTTTCGCGCGCTCTTCTTTAGTTGTAATGTCCGCAATATACGCCTGTGCCGTGGAGATGTTTCCGCCGGTAATACCATCCAGGATGCGGCCCACAAACAGCATCCATAGCGTGGTGGCAAAACCCAGAAACAAAAACCCGATGCCTGTGCCGATAATTGAAATCAGGAGAACTGGACGGCGCCCATACTTGTCGGAGAGCCGTCCAAGCACTGGCGAGAAAATCAACTGCATGACTGAGTAGGAAGCGAAGAGGATTCCGACTGTTCGCGGCGTGGCGTTAAAGCGCGTGCCCTCTGCGTAGAAGGGAAGCACGGGAATGACAATGCCAAATCCGACCAGATCGATGAATACAGTGGTGAAGATTACGACGAGCGGAGAACGTTTCATGAGTTAGTGAATAGTGAATCGTAAATGGTGAACAGTAAGTGGGTGAGCGCTAAGTAAGTGTACTGTTCAAAGGAACAGCACCTTCTATTCACTATTTGAAAGTAACGATTTACCCTCTAGCGTCTTCGTCTACCCGAGATCGCGTGATCGACGGACGCCATTCCACCGCCTGAGATCATTAGAGCCAGCGACATTGCCAGCAACGCCAACGGATACTCAAAACCCTTGGGTGCGAAAAAGATTGGCCAGTGTACTCCGATAATCGCGCTCAGCATCACGCAAAATATAAGGAAGCCACCAAGTCTCGTTAAGAAGCCGAAGAAAACAAGGATGCCGGCGATCAGCTCTGCAAATGCGGCGGCACCCATCCACAGCCAGGCGGGCCGCATGAAAGGAAAAGGAGCCGGATAAGCGGTGAAGCCGGCAAGGCCGGGCCCACTGAAACTGCCCAAAACTTTCTGCGCTCCGTGGGCGACGAATATTATTCCCATTGCCAGGCGCAACGGCACGGGTACCCATGTAGCGGACGTCGAGATCAGTCTTCTAAACATCGGGAGATTCCTTTCAGAGGCTGGAAACCTTGAAGAGCGCTCAAGATATTAACCACAGCGCGACGAAACGAAAAGGAGAGGAGGTAACGGGTGGTGCAGTTTGGTTTTTTCATTAACACCGTGGCTTCAGCCCGGTGTATGAGCACCCTCATGATCTATTTAACCGTTCCAACGGTTTGCCTCGGCAACGTAAGAAAGAAAACCGTTGAAACGGTTCACCATCGCTGATCGCTGCCTGACACCGGGCTGAAGCCGCGGTGTTAATGAGAGTTCAGAACATGCACTGAACCAGTACCCGTAACGGGTAATGTATCACTATGAATATAGTGAAAGCGCACCGAACATTCATTCGCGTTAATCCGCGGCTGATTTCAAACTGACCTACCAGGCAACGAGGTAAAGGCGAAAGGCGAAGGTTAGTATTACGCGTGACTCGAATTCTTAAGGTGCGTATGCCAATAATTTAGACACAATGGCGGGTTTTGGCTGAGCGCCGATGAGCCGATCGACTAGTTTTCCGTCCTTGAAAATGAGCATAGTAGGAATACTCTGAATCTGAAACTGCGCAGCTGTTCTCGGGTTGTCGTCAACGTTCAACTTGGCAATGCGATAACGGCCGCTTGATTCCGCTGCGAGCTGTTCCATGATTGGGCCAACCATCCGGCACGGTCCACACCAGGGAGCCCAGCAGTCGAGTAGCACCAGCCCGCGACTGTTTAGCACGTCCCGCTGGAACGTATCGTCAGTCACAATTAGAGGCTTGTTCTCTACGGGTTTGTCCTGACTTCCCCCCTGCTGCGCATCAGCAGGCACCCCCAGCGCCTGCCCGCATTTACCACATTTCGCAATGTGTCCAGTTGCGTTGCGAGGGTCGACCCGATTCTTAGTACCACAGTTGCTACAAACTACGACCGGCATCCTTTTCCCCCTCCTTCAGAAAGTTATGGACCTTAACGCAGCAATTGATGCTTAAGAGTTTCGCAACATAGTCTGACTGACTGAAACAGCCAAGTCCAGTAGCAGGCTCCGGGGGTTCAATTGATACACGTGCAGTTTGAATCCGAGATGTTCAGAGTTCAGCCTTTAGGCTGCTGCTCCCACGCAAGCTAAAGCTTCGACTCTAAACTACCAGTGGGTTCGATTTAGACTGCTAGAACTGCTTCGTAGTAACATACTTGCTATCGCTGATCACGCAGGACAGTTTCAAATGAAGCCAAAGACGATTAGGCACTGCCTTTTGATCCCTGCTCTCGTAATCGTGACCTTTGTTTTCGCTTTTACAGGGGAAGCGCAAAGCAACAATCAAAGCGGCGCGCCGGAAATAACATTCACGGTTTCGATGCCAAGACCGCACACACACATGCTGGAAGTCGAGGTAAGAATCAAGCGAAGTGCAAGCCAACAACCAGCGAATCAAGAGGTACTGGTAATGCCGGTTTGGACACCCGGCTCCTATCTAATTCGTGAATTCGAGCGCCACGTGCAGGATTTTGCTGCGACCGAAGCCGCGGGGCCACAACTTAAGTGGGAAAAAATCAACAAGGATTCCTGGCGAGTGGTAACCAACGGTTCACGTGAGTGGAGCGCCAATTATCGAGTTTACGCAAATGAGCTTTCAGTTAGAACTAATGAACTCAACTCGGAGCATGCCTTCTGGAATAATGCCGCGCTGTTGATGTATCCCGAAGGATTCCTGAACGCGCCTTCAACTTTACGCGTTATTGCGCCGGAACCGTGGCGGGTCGCTACCGGACTTCCACCAGTGCCAGGACAGAAGAGCACGTTTCGCGCGGCGAACTTCGATATTCTCTACGATTCTCCGGTGGAAGTAAGTAACTTCAAGACCCTCTCGTTTGAAGTGAAGGGGGTGCCCCATCGAATCGTGATCGATGGCGATGGAAACTACGATCCTGAGAAGATGCGGGTCGACGTCAGGAAGATTGTCGAGACTGAGGTTGAGCTAATGGGCGGGGAGATTCCCTATCACGATTACACATTCATTCTCCACTTGCGATCCAATACAGGAGGCGGCCTGGAACACTTGAATTCTACCGCGCTCGGGTATCCTCGCTTTGGATTAAGGCCTGAACCGGGCGACGTTGTGAATTCAGCCGGACCGGCGTCTGCACCTTTGCGAGGTTATCGAGGGTTCTTGTCGCTAGTGGCACATGAGTTCTTTCATCTCTGGAACGTCAAGAGGATTCGTCCCGACGCGCTCGGGCCTTTCGATTACACCAAAGAAAATTACACCAAGCTGTTATGGGTGGCAGAAGGTATCACCGACTACTACGCACGACTCGTTTTGAGAAGGGCCGGGCTGATTTCAGTAAGGGAGTTCCTGTCAGAAAATGCAAAGACTTTTCAGGGTTTGCAGAATACGCCCGGTCGTTTCGTAATGAGTGCTGAAGAGTCGAGCTTTGATACCTGGATCAAGTATTACCGCCAGGATGAGAATTCCGTAAACTCGCAAGTAGACTATTACGACAAGGGCGCCATTCTTGGTTTGCTTCTGGATTTGGAAATTCGCAGGCAAAACAAAGGAACAAAGTCGCTCGATGACGTAATGCGTTATCTTTATACAGACTTTTACAAGAAGGATCGCAATTACACGCCGGAAGATTTTCAGAAAGCATGCGAGGCGATGGCCGGGACGAGTCTCGACGAATTCTTTGATAAATATGTTCGAGGTCGCGAGGAACTTGATTACAACTCTGCCTTGAATGCCGCAGGCCTGCGACTGGAAACAACTGCGCTATCCTCACCGACGAAGGCGAACGAGAATCCATATCTTGGTGCGGATTTAGCCCAGGAAGGTGATCGACTGATGGTCAGGCGAGTCTATGCCGGCGCGCCGGCATATGAACAGGGTCTGAACACGGGCGATCAAATTGTTGCAATCAACAACATGCGGACGAACAAAGATTTCTTCGACGCGCGTATTGCCGAAAAGCGCCCGGGTGATTTGATTGCCTTGACGATCTTTCGTTCCGACGATCTCAGTATCTTCCCCATCAAACTCGGCGGGCGGGTGGATCCTGCTTATCAAATAGTCGCGTTGGACAATCCGTCCGACGAACAAAAGCGGACCCACCAATCATGGTTGGGTGCACCGCTGATGAAATAAAGGCAAGCTAAGTCAACTTCATCATGTCTGACAACTATCAGCACATCAAACTAAGGATCGAGGATCGCGTTGCGCGAATTACTTTTGCGCGACCTCCGGTGAACATCTTCAATATCGCAATGATGCGAGAGGTGAATGAGGCACTTACCGAGTGTGCTCAACAGCGTGAACTGGTGGCTGTCGTCTTCGATGCAGCCGCCGACTGTAGAGCTTTCAGTGCGGGAGTTGCTGTGGAAGAACATGCGGAGGAGACAATCTTCCAAATGCTCGACTCGTTTCACGCGATCTTTCGCAATATAGAGATGCTTGCGCGACCAACCATCGCCGTGATTGACGGTCCCGCCCTGGGCGGCGGGTGCGAATTAGTGGCTGCGTGTGATGTAGCCATCGCGAGCGAGCGAGCGCGTTTTGGCCAACCCGAGATAAAGCTGGGCTTGTTTCCACCCGTGGCCGCCGTACTGCTACCACAGGTGATTGGTGACAAACGCGCCCGCGAGTTAATGTTAACCGGCGAGCTAATCGAGGCTGGGGAAGCGGCGCGGATCGGGCTAATTAATTATGTAGTTCCAAGCACTCAGCTTGAGCGAAAGACTACTGAAGTGCTCATTAAACTTCGGGAACTCTCGGCGGCGGCGCTGGAACACACTAAAAGAGCGATTGACCTGGGCCGGGGCAGATCGCTCGATGCGGCACTTAAGGAAGTGGAAAATATGTATCTCCACGAACTTATGAAAACTCAGGATGCAACCGAAGGTATCAATGCTTTCATCGAGAAACGTAAGCCTGTA
Source organism: Acidobacteriota bacterium (assembly GCA_030854375.1). GTDB lineage: Bacteria > Acidobacteriota > Blastocatellia > Pyrinomonadales > Pyrinomonadaceae > PSRF01. The sequence continues at coordinate 7,267 of JALYTI010000030.1, forward strand.
TGGCGAAATCGGTGACCTAACAAGATCTGGTTAACACGGGGACGTGAAATATCGTCTGATAAGAAGAGCAAGGTACTGCGGAAAATGATTACAGGACGACACCAGGCTGTGTACCGCTTGATGATGGGCGTTTCGCTCATCTTTATTACCGGCATCACATTGATGAGCAAAACTGCCAGCAGCTTTGCTCAGAAAAAGCAGGCGGGAAGCGGATCGCATACGAGTCGCACGCGCGCGACGCTGTCTCCTGAAGCCCGCGAGATGGTGGAGTTCGCAAGCGCCGTGATTTGCAAAGAACGAACAAAGGATCCCAGCGGCAGTATTCCCATAGACGAAATGCAGACCCGACCATCGCTTCCGGTGCGAAGTCCGGAGGCGCTGGCTGGAGCCGAACGCGCCCAGCGCTTGCTGCCGGTGGCCAAGAATCTGGTCGTGGTTTCCCTGCGCCAGATCGCGGACGATTATTCCGTACGCGACTCGAAGACTTACGACGCCAGACTTCAACGCGCTATCGGCCACGTGGAAACGGTGAGGAACATCCGCGCAGATGTAGGTTCTCGGGATAATGCATCTGTGTTTTTGAAGAATCCGCACACTATAGTATTCGGCACGATATTCCTCGCCGGGTTACGTTCGGATGAGGGAGTAATCAGCGTGCTGGCCCATGAGTTGGTGCACATCGCCGACGGCAATGACGACACCCTTCGCTTGTTATTCCGGGCGGTGGGAAGCCGCGCATCGAGGCTTACGGGGATGAAAATCTACGGCCAACGAGCTGAGGAGCTGACCTGCGACCTGGTGGGTACTTTAGCTGCGCGCACCTATGTCGCCACTGCACCCAGCTATGAATCTTTACCAAGAAGGATATCGCGTTCGCTGGAACACAATTGTGTTGAGCTGGATGAAGGCGATGACGATCATCTCTCGCCCCGGAACACTATCCGTGCCTTGCTTGCCTTAAACCCAAGCCTTTCTCGCGAGCTGGTGTACGGCCACTGAGAAGGAAGCCAAACGCATTTGTCGTAACGCCATTTCATTGACATCAACATCCGCGCGTTTCTATTATCCGGCAACACAACCTATGGGGCCCAAATCGAATTGATTGAATCTCCCGCGACGAGAGAACCCGGCGCATGCAACAGGCAGCCTGAGAAGAAAATCATTTCGCTTTGTTTCTTCGACAGCAGTAAAGATAAGAAAACGTCGGTACTAATAACAACAATACTAGCTCTGATTGCCGGAGTTCCATCCTGCGAGTCGATCACTAATCGCCAGGATGTACGGCCGCTGGTGATGCGTGATGTTCCCGCGCAACGGCTGGCGTATCGGCTGGAACCGGATATAGCCCTGCCTTCCGAAGTCAAAACCGATGACCTTGACGACAAAATTGAGTCTATTCAGGTTGATTTTAATGCCCGCAGGCAAGATGACGCGCTGTTGAGAACTGTGCGCTCTCCCGATGGCCAACGAGCCCTGGCGCTTTACGGAACGCAGGATAAACCGAGTCAAGCATTCCGTATCGATCTCTACTCTTCCGATGGTAAGTTTTTGCGCAACCTGACGCCGCCCGATTTCTCCTGTGTATTTCCGGAAACAGTGGCGTGGTCGCCCGACGGAAACTTCATCTCATTCATCGCGCATAAAGGACTTAAGCCAACTCCGACGCCCACACCTCCGGGTGCGACCCTTCCAGAGACGGCGGAAGCTTCTCCTCTGCCTTCGGTCGCCCCTGCTTTTCCCGCGATAGCGCTTTTCAACACCGAACAGATCTATGTCTGCAATCGTGATGGATATGATCTCAAACCATTGACCTCGCGCGAGGGCCTGATTTACTTCTTCTCTGCGTGGGCTCCTGATAATCACGCCCTGGTGGCAGTAGCCTGCAAGGAAAGCGAATGGGATGCACAAGAAAGGCAGTTTAAGTTGCCCGCGGGCCGAATACGTTTGATTACGTTGGAAGGTAAGGAACGTCTGCTGGACGACGAATTGAGTGAGGCTTTGCCCGTATGGTCGCCTGACTCTTCAAAGGTGGCAACAGCTTTCGATGCTGACGTTATGATCTACGACGCTGCCACAAACAAACCAACGCAGGCGCGCATTCGTCTGCGTGACGCTCTCATTGCGGCGTCCAGAGCTTACGAAGCTAAGACTTCCGGCAAAAAGAAAGACGATAACAACGAGAGCAAGTCAGGGAACGATACAGCGCAATCCGCTATTCCCGCGTCATTCAATCCAATTGTCCGTTTGGAATGGACCAGTCCCGAAAAGCTTTTTTTTCAGACAGCCTACGTACGACTTATTCCCAACGAACCAATCAGCACGTTTCAACGCTGGCATCTACTGCTGCTCAGCCCTCAGGCCGCGGTTCTGAAGTAATCTGCCGTCGCAACTCCTCGCTCCAGCATCGCAAGCCGACAAAAAAGCGGTCGAGGCCGCGCATTTCGGGTTAATTTGAGGTAACATTTACATCAAACCATTTTGCTTCAAGTGGTTGATTAAAAGAAAACTTGGAGAAGTTCATTTCCCAATCTGCCAGATAGGTCCCGGCTGGGCTTCTTTCCATCATTAGCTTGATCTTATAGGTATGGGGTAATACCAACTTGCCTACTTGCTTGAAATCAGAAAACTGTTCAACCAGTTCGTAATGCAGGTCACGCTGCTGATCCTTGGCAGCATCCGGAGTTCTTCCCATTTGAGCAGAAACGGTCTGGTCATACTCCGTTCGCACGTGCTGAAACGTCTCTGCATCGAAAAACATGCTGATTTTCACGTCGGAGCCTTTTCGCGGAGAATATCTCAACACATGTACCTCTCGTCCATCAACCTTCTTTTTACCCGCGTATTCCAGCTTAGCTATTGTCTTATCAAAATTCAGGAGCGGCCATGCTGTGGAAAGCGTCCCGCCCATAAGCCCATCTTTGAAAATCGCTGACCGCTGAAAGACAAAATCGCCGAGAGTCGAGCGTATCCCCGGCCTGATGTAACTAATAATCAGCTTCTCTCCATCGTAACCAAACTTCTCATGCGGATAATCTGCGTTTTTGAAGTTCATTGCGATGACGCTCTGGTTTCCCTGAGAAAACAAGATTGACAGTCCGCTGTTTTGCCCGGAGCCTGGTGAGCGCAAGTTGAAAACTGAGGTGCCGGCAGCAACTCGTGTCTTAACTGAAGCGAGATCCTCGGGGGTACCGATTGACTTAAGATGCCTGGCCACGACCTCTTCCGCCGTTAACTTTTCTTTGTCGCCGGCCTGGGCATTCCAGCTCACCAGGAGACTTGTTGAGAGGGATACCAGGAGACAAATAGTTCCAGGGCCGAGACTATGATGTACCTTCAGACGCATCGCAAAGAACTCCCTTTTTAACGATTTTACCGGACGGATTTTACCAGCACAAGAGGATATTGGTAGTTGGAAGGCGACGGAAAAAAAA
>JALYTI010000330.1 GCA_030854375.1 Acidobacteriota bacterium
CACGTCTCCTTCAATAGTTCCCGATTGAGCCTGCAAGCTCATGTCGGCGACAATAACACCATTACTAATGATTGCGCCGTCGCTAATGATTACGCCGTCACTAACAATTACGCCATCGCTAACAATTACGCCATCGCTGACAATGACACCATCGCTGACAATGACACCATCGCTAACGATGACGCCGTCTGAGATCATGGTGTTGTCGCTGACGATGACACCATCGCTAACGATGACGCCGTCGCTGACAATCACGCCCAGCCCGTAAATCCGCTGGTACTTTGTTATGAGATTCGAGCCCCTCGCCAAACCGGTTCCCAGATTAATCTTTCCTGCCCAGGGGAATGTGAAATCAGCGATGGTTGATTGTTGAGTTGGCAATACAGGACTGGTCAACAGCGCCATGCCGAGACTGGGGAGCAGGTCAAGGTCGGTGCGCACCAGGCGGGCGAGCCGGACAGCGCCTTCGATATTAAGCTCGCCGGCGCCCTGCTCATGTTTGTTAGCACCCGAAAGTGTTTGCGCCGTATAGGTCATGATGGACTTGATCATGTTGGGTGTCAGCGTGGGATTGGCTTGCAGCATCAACGCTGCCGCGCCAGATACGACCGGGGTTGCCATTGAAGTACCATTCAGGTACATCTCCCTGCGATTGTCTCTGTCGGTAATACCGGCATCCAGTTGTGGATGCAGCGTAACGATCAGGTTGTTGTCAGCCTCAGCATTGACCATCTTATTTCCCGGGGCGACCAGCTCGGGCTTGAGCATGTCATCGTAGTGCTTGACGCCGAGGTCATCTGTCCAGAAACTGCGAGTCGGGCCGCGCGAACTGTAGGTGGTAACCGTATCATCAGCCCGAGAGACTGTTCCATACGTGTTGCTCGCGCCGACTGTGAGCGCTGAAGGCTCAATGCCGGGAGAGTGGATCGCTCCATAAATCTTCCGGCCCATGCTGTCCTTACCAGTGTTTCCGGCGGCGATGACTACCAGGATTCCAGCATCGGTTAGCCGACGCACCGCCAGACAGACCGGGTCATACTTATACGACTGGAGCGCGGGCGTGCCCAGGCTCATATTGACGATGCGAATGTTGTAGAGCGCGCGGTTAGTCATCACCCAATCGAGCGCATTCAACACAGCAGAGGTTGAACCTGATCCCTGCGAATTGAGCACGCGCAAGTTGATTAACTTGGCATTCGGCGCAATGCCGAGGTACGCCGCTTGAGCGATGCGGCCATTACCAGCCGCGATAGAAGCGACGTGTGTGCCATGACCAAAGGGATCGTCGACTCGATTCTGGCCAGTGAAATCTTTGCTGAAAGCGATGCGCTTTAGACCGTTCTTGTCCAGGAACGACACGTGGCCGGTGTCCATACCGGAGTCAAGGACGGCGATCCCAATGCCGGTGCCATCCACCCCGCTACCGGGAAGGCCGTTATCGGCCCGAACTATGTCCGCGCCTGTTGTCGCTGATACATGTCCGAACGATTTCACCTCGGCATCCAGGGATACGGTCTGAAGTTCGCTGAAAGCAGCCAGTTCCTCCACAACGCCCGCGGGCAGTTCAACCGCCTGCGAGTTGAAGTTCTGGAAGAGGCGCTTAACGCGTATGCCGTTGCGTCTGAGCAAAGCGTTCAGCCGTCCGCTCGGAGGAGCGGTAAGCTGAAGAATCACGCTTACGAGATCGTTGTCTTGAGTGCCACGCTTTTGCGAGCGGCGCACTTTTCCGCGCAGGTCAGGCGAAACCTTGTCGCCTCTGCGCGAGCTCTGGAAATTGTGGTTGGGGGCGGACTGGGCACCGGCTCTGTCGACCACGAGAACTCCGGAACTCATTGAGAAGAGTAGTGAAAAAATGAGACCTATCTTGATCGCTTTAATCGCTCGTGAAAGTTTTGTCGGGTTCATCTGAAATCTTCCAATCTTGTATGTTGTCCTGGTGAGCCTATACAGCCTTGGCTCGGTTGGGGAGGTTTTTCAAGCTCATTACCCCAGGTGGGTCTGCACCCGCATAAGGCAATTGTTTTCTTGAGAAATTCGAGAGTCTTGCGAAATATCAGTTATCGGGTCAGTGGTCGGCCGAGATGGTCAAGTCCGTGGCTAAGCTGACCGTGGACGAGAGAGCGACACAACCTTGCAAGCTTTATTGCTAACGACTTTGAAGAATTGGTGTTGATTACTACATCAACCGAACGAGCAACAACCGTGCCTTTGTCACGGTTCTGTTGCTGCTGTAGGACGAAATTCCGCCAGCGAGTTAAAGGAGTGAATTCACTAAGCCGTCGCATCTCGCTGCAAAGCAAGGAGACTAAAAATCTTCAGATCCGGTTCACTTTAGATCAGCAACTATCCTGGAATAGAGGGGCGCGCACCACGATGTTTGTTTGCCCGGCCACCGAGCGCCAATTCATGATGCATAGTGCGACATGAGCGCTGTTTTTTACGAGGTAGTTTGCATCACGAGGCTGGCAGTGAGTTGTTGGCTGGCGTACACAAGCGCCAGCACTCAGTGGATGTCTTCGGGCAAGCTAAAGAATGGATTGTAACTGCAGGCGGAAAAGGTGTGAGGATCTTTCGACTCAAACTGTCAGGCAGTCGCCTGGGCTGGAGAATGGCGCTCTGAACTCTGAGCGGCATCTGCGGTCGAGTTCAGCCCAATCTTCTTTGGGAACGCGATGAAAGGCTGCGACAACCTTGGCGTCAAACTGCTTTCCGGCGCATTGATCCAGTTCCTCGGCCGCCGCTTCGTAACTCTTGCCGCGACGGTAAACACGGTCACTGGTAATCGCGTCAAAGGCGTCGGCCACCGCGAAGATGCGCGCGCAAATGTCAATGTCTTCACCGCGCAAACCCAGCGGATACCCCGAGCCATCCCACTTCTCATGGTGCTGCGCCACCACCCGCGACGGCCCCTCTAAAAACTCTATGCCGCGCAAGATCTGCTGCCCGTGCATCGGATGCTCGCGCATCCGCACCCACTCTTCCTCAGTTAGCTTCGCCGGTTTTCTCAGGATCGCATCCGGCACGCCGATCTTGCCGATGTCGTGTAGCAACGAGCCAAACTCCAGCGCCTTCATCAGCTCGCTGTCCAGACCGTACTCACGACCGAGACGCCAACTGTAAGTCACTACGCGTTCCGAATGTCCGTGGGTCTCGGAATCCCTTGTCTCGAGCGCCGAGGTCAGGGCTTTCAAAGTCGAACGATACGCATTCTCTAATGACGCCAGGGCCTGATCCAATTCAGCGGTGCGCTGTTCCACTAATTCTTCCAGATGATTTTCGTAGTGCTGCTTGGCGACGATCAACTCATAATGCTCCAGCGCTCGCTTGACCACGGCTTCAACGTGACGCAGGCCAAACGGTTTCATCACATAATCGAAGGCGCCCAGACGCATCGCCTCAATCGCGCTCTCGACCGTCTGCAGCCCGCTGATCATAATCACCACCGTGTCGGGCGAGATTTGCTTCACGTGCCGCACCATTTCCAATCCACTCATGCCCGGCATTGTGATGTCGGTGATCACCAAACGAAACTCTCCCTGGCGCAGACGAACCAGCGCTTCCTCAGCTGAACCCGCCGTCTCGCATTCCAAGTTGACGGATAGCAAATCAAACAGGATCTCCGTTATCTCTCGCTCGTCATCTACGATCAAGATTCGCGACGAAATCTCGCCCGCCGCCGGTGTTGTCGACCGTGATCGGCTTTCACGATGCAAATATTGGAGTGGGTTGGTCAACAATTGGCACCTGGAGGCAACTTCTTGTGGGATGTTCATAGTTACTCCTTCATCAAGTCTTCTATCCGTGTCGTCATTTTTTATCAGCAGCAAAGACAAACTGGAACAAATAATTGCCAAGC
>JALYTI010000031.1 GCA_030854375.1 Acidobacteriota bacterium
TGGCAGCGGTGGGCGCGTGGCAACGGATTCGGCCTGCTGATCATCGGTAATGATCTCGTTGCAGATGTCGATGCACTCATTGCAGATGTAAACGGTGGGACCCGCAATAAGTTTTTTTACTTCATTCTGCGACTTACCACAGAATGAACAGCGCAACGTGTCGTCGGTTCGTCTAACCATAGCTGTAGGGGATCTCCTTCAGTTTCGATCGAACCACCTCTACTTAGTAATGACTGCGGAGTTGCTGGATAGTTCCGGCTTCGTAACCATCTGGTGATAGCGCTCAACGCACTCGTTACAAATAAAAGCACTCTTACCAATCATTTGTTTTGGAACTCCGGGAGCGCGCTGCGGCGTTCCGGTAACAATGTTTGCAACCTCGCCTTTGGAGCGCCCGCAGAAGGAACAGCAAAACCCGCGAGCTTTCATTTTTGCAATCATGGGAGAGTCATTTCCAAAGCCCAGCGCGCTATTCGCGGTGCGCGATTACTTCATCTATTAAACCATATTCCTTGGCCTGGGCGGCAGACATTATTTTGTCGCGTTCAACATCGCGCTCCACGGTCTCAAAATCCTGGCCTGTATGCTTGGCGATAATCTGGGAGGTCAGTTCGCGCATGCGCAGGATCTCCTCCGCCTGGATGCGAATGTCGGTCGCCTGACCCTGCGATCCGCCGGTGGGCTGGTGGATGAGTATGCGGGAATTAGGTAAGGCGAAACGCTTGCCCTTGGCCCCAGCGGCCAGGAGGAGGGCCCCCATCGAGGCACATTGGCCCACGCAAATCGTGGTCACATCCGGTCGGATAAACTGCATGGTGTCATAGACGGCCATTCCCGCAGTTATCGAACCGCCCGGTGAATTGATGTAAATGTTGATATCTTTCTCAGGGTCCTCAGCTTCAAGAAAGAGAAGCTGAGCAACGATCAGGTTGGCGATTTGATCGTCGATGGGTGTGCCCAAAAAAATGATGTTGTCTTTAAGAAGTCGCGAGTAAATATCAAAAGCGCGTTCGCCACGTGACGTTTGCTCGACGACCATCGGGACTAGAGCCATGTATCTTAGTAACCTTTCTTAACCTGGCAAAGACAAAAGGATGAAGAGTGACGGATGAGGGATGAAAAAGTTGGAGTTCCGCTCTTCCCTTATTCAGCCTTCAGCCTTCAGCCTTCATCCCTTCTTCGCGCCACTCTTCATCTATCACTCGGGCGTTTTCAACCAAGAGGTCCAGCGCTTTATTATTGCGCAATCTGTTCGCGATGCTACGTTCGCCTCCTTCCTTTGTCAAGACGCTACGCACCTGCTCTATTGATTGTTGCGAGCCTCTCGCGATCGCTTCGATCTCCGCTTCGATCTCTTCATTTGCGACCTCGATCTTTTCCTCGTCAGCAATGCGCTCAAGCAACATGGACCCACGCACATCTTTCTCAGCCTGGTCCTTCAATTCCGCGCGCGCGCCTTCCCAGTTTATTCCCTGATTGCGCGGATCGACCCCTCTTTCGATCATGTCCCGAACTACACTCTCAAGTCGAAAGCTCGTTTGATGGTCGATCAAACTCTGGGGAACTTCAAACTGATGACTCTTAAGAAGGTTTCGCAACAACTCTGCGCGCAGGCGGTGATCGGCTTCCTGGCCGGCGCGCTTTTCCAGATCGTCGCGAATTTTGGTACGCAGTGTGGCGACGGAATCAAAATCTTCGCCCAGGCTTCTCGCCCACTCATCATCCACGACGGGAAGCTCTTTGACTCGTACGGCGGTGACCTTTGCAGTGTATTCAACGCGCTTTCCGGCGAGGCCTTTAGATGAAAAGTCCTCCGGGTAATCAACCACGAAAGTCTTCTCGTCATCAGTCTTCACGCCAATCAGGTTGTCCGTAAACTCCTGCTGCACACCCTTACCGCCAAGCGTGACCTCCACTTCATCGGCCTTAATGTTCTCTTCTTCAGGATGACTGAGAAACTTGCCCTCGACATTGACGGTTACAGTGTCGCCCAGCGCTGAAACACGGTCTTCTACCGGCTGCATCACTGCCGATGTTTCCCGCAAGGCCTCCAGCATGTCATCCACATTAGTATCGGTGATGCGACGAGTCTTGCGGATGGCTTCGATACCTTTGTAGTCATTCACTTCGACTTTAGGTAGAACCTCGACATTCACCTTGACGGATATCGGTTCTTCTCCGAATTTCTCCAGTGCTTCCGCATTGTCGAGTTGAACATCCGGCTGACCCAGGGCGGTCAACTCGTGTTTGTCGATCGCTTGATTGACCGCGTCGGGAACTAGTTCCTGAAGCGCTTGCGCACGGATCTCGTTTTTGAAACGAGTGCGAACGACAGCGCGCGGCGCATGCCCCGGACGAAAGCCCGGCACCTTTGCCTGCTTGGCATAGCTATCGCTAATGCGATCGTAGGCGGCGCGTACAGACGCCGTGTCAATCTCGATCTTGATCTCCTTGCGGGTTGGGGAGACATCTACACATTCAGTCTTCATTGGTTTAATAATTAGCAAACAGCAAACAGTTAACAGCAGACAGCAACAGAAGTCAGAACTCATTGCCAATCCGAATTCTGTTCACAGTTAAAGCACTATACCTAGACGCTTCCGCGTCCGGCTGATTGCTGTTTACTGTTTGCCGTTTGCTTCTTGGTGCGAAAGGGGGGACTCGAACCCCCACACCTTGCGGTACCAGATCCTAAGTCTGGCGCGTCTGCCAATTCCGCCACTTTCGCTCGTGTCATTCTGGCGATTCAAGTTCTCAAAGGCGGAAAAAAGAATATCACGTACGACTTGTCTTCGTCACAGAGGCGCAGAGGATAGGTGCTGTTCACTCTTGCGATTGGGAGGAGCGCCAATGAATATCCAGATAGGGTTGCGGCTTGCCGCCCCGCAGTGCGGAAAGGCTCCGCCTTTCCGGCCAGGGTTAATTATTTTCCTGAGGCTACGCCTCGCAGGAGGCACAGCCTCTCAATAAACAACGGTTGGAAACGGTAAGGCGGAGCCTTACCGCACTGCACGGGCGGCAAAGCCGCAGTGGTAGCTCCCGCTGCAAAACTCTATGCTATTAACAATCGGTTACCACAGAGGCGCGTAGCCAGTTTCTGCCATCGAAACTTTCTTGAGTTGATTGTTGGTGCCTGAGGGAAGCTTCACGCCACTCGATAAGTCGTCCTGGAATGTCCCAGGAAGTCCTTAATAGTGACCTTAGTAATAAGGCCGGAACGCTCCAACTCAAAGTAGGCGCGTTGGACTTCGCCTTTATCAACGGAAAGCTTTTGTGCCAGGTTGGCTGGGGAGGGCAGTTCTTCTCCTGAAGCTACGGATTTTTTGCTAATCCGGTCTTCAATTTGTTCGCGAACCTGCGCGTATACGGGTCCTTTGGACAAATCCTTTAGTTCAATGTTCATAGTCGAGTCTCTGCCTGCTTGAATTCAGATCCAAACTCCAATCAGCATACGTTTGTTACTGCAACCTCTCATGTAACACAAACCTTTAATTAGGGCTGCATGTCAGCTTAACTTAATTTCCGCTAAAGCGTCCTCGTCACCTTCGACAAAGATCTCGGCTGATCCGGATTGAGTCCCTTCGCGTCGGCCAGGAGTGCAGCGAACAGTTGCCCGGGAATTATATAAGGAATGGGCGCGACAAACTCGTCAATCTCTTTCGGCATAATGATCGAGCGAGAACCATGTCCCGCGGCCTCGATGTCGCCGGTTATGACCAACGTGTCAGCGCGAAGTTCCCGCAAACGCTGAATAAGACTCTTAACTCCCGGCAACATGACCCCGGGAGGTGCGAAGAGTATCACCGGAAAATGACGCTCCACCATCGCTACCGGTCCATGAAGGAAATCTGCGGAAGAAAAACGCTCGGCTACAACGTAACATGTTTCCATCAACTTAAGAGCCAGCTCATACGCGTTTGCATAGGCGAGCCCGCGTCCCACTACCACGCAGTTTTCCATGAATACGTAGCGCTGAACGAGCTCAAGTATCGCCGGCTGCTGCTCGAGCGCGCGCGCTGCGAATTCCGGGATTGCGTCATAGGACCAGGCGGGCGTGCTCTCCGCGAGTTCCGCTGCCAGCATATAAAAGAGCATCATCTGGCCCGTGAAAGTCTTGGTAGCTGCAACTGAACGTTCACGGCCGCCGTGCATTAGCAAGGTTTCGTCGACGACGCTTACCATTGCCGACGACGGTTCATTGGTAATCCCTACCGTGTACGCGCCGCAAGCGCGGGCATTTTCGAGCACCTGGTTTATGTCTTCGCCTTCGCCGGATTGAGAGACGCCAACAACCAGGGCATGCCTCAGGTTGAGTTTTGCGCCATAGAGAGTGTGAACTGATGGCGCCGATAGCGACACCGGAATTCCGGTAGTAATTTCCAGAAGGTAGCGGCCAAAAAGGGCCGCGTTATCGGAGCTGCCTCGGGCCACAAGCACAATAAGATCGATCTCGCGCGACTGAAGAAAGGTTCCGAGACGTGAAATCTTTGCGCGCTCGGTTTGAATCGTCCGAGCTAACGCCTGCGGCTGTTCAGCGATTTCCTGGAGCATCAACGACAAGTCGATTCGTACCTCAATGTTTAGGAAGATTGAATTAGTTTAGAAAGCGGACTTGTCCGCCACGGGGCCTACGCTTCTATTCGGTGCGGCGGCACAAGTGCCGATTCTAAACGGTTCGAGACGCGCGGGCGATTCTAAACGGGCCTCAAGACGCGCGGTGCGCACTAATAAAGAACGAGCGATACCGAGGCTTCGCCATTGTATTCCGACTTGATTTCAGTAAGATATTCGTACCGTTTCTGCCAACACCAGCTCCGGCATTCTTTTTTCAAATGCTGAACACTTTAACACGAAGCGTAGGCCTACGTCGGTCGTCCTTTCTTCCTGATGATCGGGCTCTCGATGCAATCTGCGCATAAATTCGAAAGGAAATCTCAAATGCCAACTTACATTACGTTGCTTCGCTGGACACAACAGGGCGCGGCGGGAATTAAATATAGTCCAAGCCGGCTCGATGCCGGCCGCGAGGCTTTCAAGAAAGCTGGCGCGGAAATCAAAGATGTTTACATGACGATGGGCCGGTACGATCTGGTCTGCGTAATCGAAGCTCCAGATGACGAAACGGCTGCGCGCGCGCTGCTTGGACTGGGGAGTCAGGGAAATATTCAAAGCGAAACGCTGAAAGCATTCACGGAAGATCAATATCGCAAGATCGCTGGATCGGTTTAAGAAAGTCCAAGCCGGTGTCCAATGTCCAACGTGCGAACGCATTCGAGGAGTTCAGAGTACAACCTTCAGGTTGCTCGTCGCGACACACGCAAGCTAAAGCTTGTACTCTGAACTCCTTGACCTGCTTGGGGCGTAGGACTCATTTTCGAAACCCGGGGCCGCGAAGGACTCGCCCCCCCAGCGCATTCGTACGCCGGCCATCGTCGACACTGATCTGACCGTTCACAATCACATACTTGATGCCTTCCGGATGCTGATTGGGAACTTCAAACGTGGCCCGATCTCTGACGTGTAGCGGATCAAAAACTGTAATGTCCGCGAGCATTCCTTCGCGCAACAGCCCGCGATCGACGAGCCCGACGCGCTTGGCCGGCATTTCCGTCATTTTGTGAATTGCCTGTTCGAGAGTCAGTATGTGGTCTTCACGCACGTACCATCCAAGGATGCGCGGATAGCTGCCCCAGCCGCGCGGGTGCGATTTCGCTCCTGCTAATGGCCCATCGTTGGCGCGCGCGCCGCTGTCAGTGCAGAAGCTGACAAACGGAGCGCGCATCGCCGCACGCAAATCGTTTTCGCTCATCATGAAATAGATAGCGCCCGTTTGCCCGTGATCCGCAAGGATAAGATCAAAAAGCGCATCGAGTGGGTCCTTCTGTTGCGCTGCGGCGATCTCCGACAAACGTTTCCCTTGCATTGATTCGAGTTCACGGTTGACCACCGAGCCGATTAACACGCCGGGCGCGCCGCCGCTGCCGAGGTAAATGTTTTCCCACTCTTTCGAGTCAGTCGTAATTTCCTTCTTCAATTGTTGGCGAATACGATCGTCGCGCAACCGAGAAAGCATCTTTTGAGTTCCGCCTTCGAGCGCCCAGGGTGGCAGACAAGCACTAAGTGACGTACTGCCGGCAATGTAGGGGTAGATATCAGCAGTAATGTCGAGGCCTTCCGCTCTTGCTTTACTGATCTTCTGGAGAATCTCAGGCATGCGGCGCCAGTTCTTTTTGTACGCAGTCTTCAAATGCCAAATCTCGACCGGGATCTGGGCGCGCCTGGCAATCTCGAAAACTTCAGCGAGGGATTCATCAAGAGCATTGGCTTCACTGCGTTGATGTGTCGCGTAGATCCCACCGTATTGATGAGCAACTTTCGCCAGCTCGACGATTTCGTCAGTTTTCGCGAAGCGTGCCGGGACGTATTGCAGCGACGTCGAAACACCGAGAGCGCCATCCTTCATTGCGTCGGCGACAAGCTGTTTCATTTGATCAAGTTCAGCCACGGACGGCGGGCGATTGTCAAAACCGATTACATATTCGCGAACCTGAGTGGCGCCGACAAAGGTCGCGAGGTTGACCCCTGAACCCTGCTTCTCGAGGCGCGCAAAGTATTCGCCAAGCGTGCGCCAATCAATAGTTAGTTTATAACGGTGGTTGAAGTCTTCCTGCTCTTTGATAAGCCGTTCGTTAACTGGCGCAATCGATTCGCCTTCGCCGGTGATTTCTGTGGTGACGCCCATCATCACTTTGCTCATGGCGCGCGGGTCGATTAGCAGAAACGTTTCCGACTGCCCCAGCATATCGATGAAACCGGGAGCCACGACCATTCCTGCCGCGTCGATCACACGAGCGGCGCCGGCATCCTTTAGTGTGCCGATGCGAATAATCCGATCGTTCTTGATCCCTAGATCGGCATCAAAGCGGGCGCGGCCTGAGCCATCAATGACACGCCCGTTTTTGATGAGAAGATCGTATTGGGAGCCAGATGTTGGCGTGGCGGTTGAAAGGCAAGAGAAAAGAAGCATGCTTGCTAAAATCAGACCGAGTGAAATCCTGATCATTACTTCACCTTGGAATTGGATTGAAGGAGCGCTGCATCGTAATAATTAGTATTCCAAATGTCTAGATTCCCAGGTAGTGATCCATTTTCGTGGTGTCAACATTGGCTTGCATGGCCGGGGCAGTAGCCCGACTGTTAAGAAGGGCTTCTAATGGTTCAGATCGAGCCCTCCTTAACAGTCGGGCTACTGCCCCGGCCATGGACGGCTCTAAACCAGGGCACTACCGATTCTCCAGGTTTAAGAGCGGGGTCAACCACCCTTCCCAACCTCGATACTTCAATCAGGCCCTTCCTAATGTTGGTGGAAGGGCTTTCAATCTGGTTCTGATAATCAACTGCGATCAGCTCGAGGTTGGGAAGGGTGGTTTACCCCCGGCTTCGATCCTGCGTAGAATTCAATGTCATGACAAGCAAACCCGTAACACTGGGACAAATTGCTGAAGCCACCGGTGGAAAGTTATCCGGAGACAACGGCGCGGGTGTGACCGACGTTAGCCACGATTCGCGCCGCGCGGGGCCTGGCAGTTTGTTTGTCGCTGTTCGCGGTGGATTGTTCGACGCGCACAAGTTTGTTCCGCAGGTAATCGAGCAGGGCGCGGTCGGAGTGATTTCCGAACTAGATTTACCAGAAAACCTGCAGTCAGGAAGGGGGCATGCCCCCGCTGCCTGGCTTCAAGTAGAAAATGTCAGACGCGCAATGGCGTTGGCTGCGGCCGAGGTGCACCATCATCCGTCGCGGGAGCTAAAGCTGGCCGGCATCACAGGAACAAACGGAAAGACGACCACCGCGTACCTGATAGCTTCCATTCCTGAGGCTGCAGGAGAGCCGGTGGCGATGACTGGCACAGTGGAGTATCGGTTGGGTGCCGAACGGCGTAAGGCTGAACGCACCACGCCTGAAGCCACTGACATGCAACGAATGCTGCGCCAGGCGGTCGAGATTGGTTGCAAAACGGCAGTCATGGAATGTTCTTCACAGGCGATGGATTTTCATCGCTGCGATGCGCTGGATTATGCAGTGGCTGTCTTCTCCAACCTTACTCGCGACCACCTCGATTACCACAAGACGATGGAAAATTACTGGTACGCCAAGCAGCGGTTGTTTGATGGCAGGTTGGGGTCCAGGCCGGGCGTGTCTGTTATCAATGTTGACGATCGTTACGGAATCGAACTTGCGGAGCGATTGGAAAGGGAAGGTCTGCGCGTCATTCGTTATGCGGTCAGGTCAGAGGCTGACGTCACGGCACGCAACCCGGAGTTCTCGCTCGAGGGTATGAGCTTTGATTTGAAAAGCCCCGTGGGTGATAAAAAGTTTCATTCGCCTCTGGTTGGTCCACCGCACATCTATAACACACTTGCCGCCGTCGCCAGTGGACTCGCGCTTGGCTACGATCTTGATGTCATTACTCGCGCTCTGGAGGAGTGTACTGGTGCGCCCGGCCGTTTCGAGCGCGTGCCGCATGATGGTGATTTTGCCGTGGTAGTTGATTATGCGCACAGCGACGATGCACTGCTAAATGTGCTGCGCACAGCGCGCGAGGTCACAAAAGGAAAGATCATTACAGTTTTCGGCTGCGGCGGCGATCGCGATCCCTCAAAGCGAGCGCCAATGGGCGAGGCGGCAGGCAGCTTGAGCGATGTTGTAATTCTGACTTCTGATAATCCGCGAACCGAAGACCCTGAACAAATCCTGGCGAATGCTGAAATGGGAATTCAGAAGACGGGCAAGCCTTATCGAAAAATTGCCGACCGGCGCGATGCGATTCACCAGGCGATTTCGGAGGCGCGAAGCAACGATTTGGTTTTGATCGCCGGCAAGGGGCACGAAGATTATCAGATCATCGGCCGCGAAATTTTTCACTTCGACGATAAAGAGATCGCCCGCGAGGCTTTGGCGGCGCGATCTACGTAGCGACGTCACGCGACGCATCCTGTTAGAAAAGTGAAGTCGCCGGTGCCTATTGCAAACGTGCGGGCACTGTCGCGCCCGCCTCCGCGGGCTTGTCAGAATTTCTTCTACTGAGGTTCCTGGGTTCCGCTACGCTACACCTCAGGCTTTATGCTGGGACCTGCTCCGCAGGTTTGCCGACGTTCATTTGATCAATTCTCGTCGTTCGTATCCCTTACTGCCGAGCGCGAACCCCAGATCCAGAAAGCCGGAAGTCCCAGCGCGATTAAGCCAATGCCTGCGAGCGGCGGGTTACGTGCGATGGCCCAGAAACCTGAAAGCGGGTGCCCGTGGATCATAAGACTCAAGCCGTTAGCAGCATCCTGGCGAACTCCCCATAGTGTTGTTCCCAGAATCAACGCGGTAGCTAACAGAAAAAGGACAGGCACGACCGGATAGCCCCAGGCGCGATAGGGACGTTCGGCGTTCGGCATTTTGCGCCGAAGTATGAACACGGCGGCGGTCACTAGTCCGTAGAAGATCCACAGTCCGAAGATGGCGTAATCGGTCAGGATGTCGAACGACGCTGAAAACGCGATGACCAGTATGCACGCCCAAACGGCCTGTACAATCAGCGCGCCGGTCGGCACATGCGACCATAGTGAGACGTGAGACAAACTGCGGGGGAACAGTCCATCACGGGCCATCGCATAGGGAACTCTTGCGCCCGTGAGAATCGATGTATGAAGAGTACCGAAGGTTGACGAAAGCAGCGCCGCGGCGATGAAACTTATTGCCAGGGGCCCCAGGAACTTCTTAGCGACTTCGGTTGCCACCGACGACTTCGTCGACACGCTGGCGATTTCCGTGGGCGAGAGCACATAAAAATACGCCAGGTTTACAAAGAGGTAGAGGGCCATGATCAGGAGTATCCCACCGATCAGAGCGCGTGGAAGATTCCGTTCCGGATTTTGAACTTCGCCTGCTACCAGCGTCACGTTATTCCACCCATCGTAAGCCCACAATGCCCCGAGCATCGCCGCAATGAAACCGCCAAACCCCACGCGCGCCGCAGCCGCGACGTTCTCGCAGGTGCCGCCGGCGTTGGCCATCCAGAGATGAGACCAATCCGCGTCACGCGCAAAAAGAAACGCGCCGATACCAACCACGAGGACCAGCGCAATCTTGATTCCTGAGAGGAACGTTGCCACACCGCCACTGACTCTAACTGCAAGGCAGTTGATTCCCGTCACTATTAAGATTGACGCGAGGGCAACAACCTGTAATTTGCCAAAAGGAATTGGATAACCCGACACAGTCGTCGAAAAGAAGTCCCCGGCCAGCGCCCCACCAATCATAATATTTAGAAATAATGCGAATTGAACTCCCAGCGCTGCCTGAGATCCTGCTTTGCCGATGAAGAACGACATCCAGCCGAACAGGAATCCCCACCGGCGTCCGTACGCCTCGCGCATGAAGACGTACTCTCCGCCTGCGCGTGGCATCATCGCCGCCAGTTCCGCATAACTCAGGGCGCCTGCCACCGATAGCAAGCCGGCGAGTACGTAGACACCAAGAACTCTGAATGGCGTACCGACATTGCAAGTCATCACACG
>JALYTI010000331.1 GCA_030854375.1 Acidobacteriota bacterium
GGACTTAGAGAGCTGAATCATCCAGGACTGGGACAATTAGCGCTAAGAGGACCAGTCGTGGTCCTAACATGATGAAAGGGATTCAACTT
This sequence comes from Acidobacteriota bacterium, assembly GCA_030854375.1. Taxonomy (GTDB): domain Bacteria; phylum Acidobacteriota; class Blastocatellia; order Pyrinomonadales; family Pyrinomonadaceae; genus PSRF01. The sequence goes on from JALYTI010000331.1 coordinate 90, forward strand.
AAAGATTGAAGATTGCGCTGACTTTCAATTCAAAAGCCGGAAGGATAGGCGAAGTAAGTTCCTCATCCCTTTTTAGAGTAGCAATCTCTTGTAGCTTTTGCTCCCGCAAGCGAAAGATCAAGACAGATCGATTGTCAGGGTCAACGATCCAGTATTCTTTGACGCCGTATTTGGCATAGAGCTGACGCTTAACCGAAAGATCGCGCCGTCGATTTTCAGTTCCAGACGAAATGATTTCAACGACTAAATCGGGAGCGCGGATGATTTTATCTCCAGAGGTAACATCCTGCCAGCGCTCGTTTCTGACGAAGACTAAATCAGGAATGACCGCGTCGTAGTCGCTGAAAACAGCGCCCGTGCCGGGAACAATTATTCCGACGGGGTTCGTCTTGAGATATGCTGCTAATTCGATTTGAAGATTGTGAAGAACCCGTTGATGTGGAATACCGGGAGCACGAGACACGAATAGTTCTCCTTCGACCAGCTCATAGCGGTTTCCATCGTCAGGGCAAGCTTCGAGGTCAGCGACTGTTAACAGCGGTTCGACCCTTGAGGCCATAGCGGTTTCCTTGGTTACGTCCCTTCTAATCGGGACTGGGGCGCGAATCTATCACAGCATTTCGGCAATTACACGTATTGAGGACGGGAGGATAGAGGTCGTTAATGCAGGAGTTCTTTCATCGGGTATGTCATGAGTTAGTAACTGGTAATTCAAGTTTCAAGTGCAACATCTCGATAGTATGTGCCTACGAGGATTACAGAACCGCCGCACACTGCAGAACCGTTGGCGATAGCCAATGGATGCTGGCACTCAATTAAGTTTAGAAGATGCTACGTTCCACACAAATGTGGAAGAGAAACAATGGCCTATCTTGATTGTTGGCATCCATCGGCTACCGCCGACGGTTCTGTGGCGATGTACGATGATTTCTTTCAGCAAAAATGAGGTTCGACACAACCTCGATACGACGGGATGCTCGACCTAAGTTAAGGAAGCCAGCATGATTGCGCTAGTAAATCCGCGTCAATTCAATTCCGGTGTAGTAGGCCTTCAATATTTGCTCGTAAGAAAAACCCTGGCGCGCCAGGCCGTAGGCCCCAACCTGGCACATGCCAACGCCGTGTCCCAGGCCGCGCCCGAGGAAAGTAAATCCCGTCACGCGTCCGTTTTGATCTTGCTTGCGCTCAATGACAAAAAGTTGTTCACGCAAGCCAAGCGCAGATCGAATGCGCCCGCCGCGAACGTGTCCCGTCCCACTTGTGCCCACGACTTCGAGGTCCGTAGCTCTTCGCGAGCGCCCGCGAGATACAACTCGCAGGTCGACAAGGGATCCGATTCCACTAACGCTGCGGCCCAGACGCGATTGCACCTGGCCCAGGGACAGTTCCGTGGTCCAGTTAGTAAATTGCGAGAATCGATCCGCCGAAGCGCCGTTGGATGCCGGCCGTACTTCGAGATAATCAACCACGCCTGCTGCATTCACGTGAAACATCACTGACTCGCCACCAACTAATGCAACCGATCGAACCGGATAGATATTTTCCCCGATTTGACGAAACAGAAAGGAGTCAGCAGTTACTTTTATCGGCTGGTCCTTGCCTCTCGAGTTTCGGAGAACCAGGTTGTCCTCTGAAGTTGGCCGCGTTGTTCCTTTTTGTAGTTGAAGTAGACCACGAGCTTCCAGCACACGAGCTATGGAATGGAGAGCACGCGCTCGCGTCAGCGGCTCGCGAGGGCGCAGAGTCGCGTCAGGCAACACCGACATGTAACCGTCCCGAACCAGCATAGCAACATCGGCGCGGTTGCTTGCCGGAATCTCACCTGCGTCGCGCATTGGCAGAAAGTAAGCAACGTCTGCATCGTTGAGAAGAGTACCGCCTCGACTTTCACCAAAGGTTGCCATGGTTAGGGCGGTTGCAAACGCCGGCGGCCGGTTTACCTCGTCTGTAGCTAGCGGCGACATCTGGTGGTTCAGCATCGCAACCGAAGCGAGCCAGCTACGAATTTCTGAGACGGGCGCCTCCGCAGATGCCCAGGAATCGCTGATTCGCGGTCGCAACGAAGTGAAGTTTTGAATAGTCAGGAGCGCAACATCGCGAGCCAGCGGAACATTTTCCTCTTCTTTAAGCTCGGCGGGTTCGCGTGAGGTCTTAATTATGAATGGAGTAAGGGCGGCCGCGCCTTCAGCAGCACACTCGCGGGCCTTCAAATAAGGAACTGCATCATTGAAAATGTTTTGTGCGTCTTCGGTACGGCCGCCACACGTCGAGGTGTACAGGGCGTTTATCGGCTCACCGTTGAAAGTGGCAACCATGCCGCGCGTTTCATCAACTGCACGCGACGAAATGGAATTTTCTGAGGCGAGACCGCGATACACCTGGGATCGAGTGGTCGGCAGAATGTCGTAACCCTGCGACATGAACTGGCCGCGATTGCGCATAGCATAGGTTCGAGCCGCGATCGCCTGCGCCTTCTGGGCTTCCATGAGAGGATAGCTGCCTGCTGAAAGCTCATTTGGCACGACGCCCTTAACGTAATCTTCCAGCCCCAGCACGTTGACTACCGTAAGTGCCCCGCGGGCATTTGCGAATACTTCAATGCGCCCTCTGTAGGGTCGATCATCGAAACGCACAGGTGTTGTTTCATTGTCGGAGGCAAAACTGACTGGGGCACTCGAGCTAAACAGACGCTTTGCTCCGGCGGCAAAAGCAACCACTTCACGCGAGGGTGTACTAAAGCGAGAAGCCGGACGAACACTGCTGGAATTTGGAGCGGGTCGGGAGTTTGCCGCCGGCGCATGGCTCTGAGTAAGCGTCGTCACATTGGAGGAAGGACTCACTGGCGGGCCTGCGGTGGCCAACGGAACAACCGAAACCTCAATACCTAAATCCTCGAGTTGCGAGCGCAGCTCCTCGGCCTCTGCGCGGGACCGTCGAGAACCAATATGTAGTCCCCAGGTTTTTGTGGCCGTGTCAAATGCGACCTGTGAATCCTGAGTCGTCGCTTCGCGTACGTCTCGAGATTTTGATTCCGCATCTGCGCGAGTAGGCAATCCGACCAGTTCTAACTGATATAGCGGTTGGCTATTGGCGAACGGGGTAGTGGAAAGTGGTGAAAGAAGCCGGGGCTCGACGCGGACACGCGTAACGTCCATAGCGACCAGCATATTTGCCTGGTCGCCAGTATTCATTAAGTGCCCGCTGGTGGAGATTGTTGCCGATCGCGCGTCGGTTGCGAGAGCTACGCGAATGGTCGGTTCCGGTTTAGAAAACGGCGCTGCACTGGATTGATCGAGTGAAATAACGCTCGACGTGATTGGCGCTTTCCATTCACGCGGGGCAGTGGGGGTAGAAACTTTTTGGGTCTGAACCTGGGTTTGAGATCTTCTTGGTCGAATCTCTTGTTGGCTGAAGACAAGTGTTGGAGTTAGCAGTTGTTGCCCAAGCACAATCGCTATTGTGCTTCGCGCGAGGAATTTAAGCATTACTCTGAAATCCTTGGCGGTTTAGTCTTGGGGGCTGCTCCGCGTAGGCATGATACTACATCTACATCTAAACGAAGCGGTCAAACGTTAGAGGAATGGGTAGTGAATCTCGGGATGAGATATCAGGAAGAAGGTCTGCTTCTCAGATCGACGCGTAGCGTCGGTGTAAACTTAGCCCGGCTTTTTAAGGACGGCTTGATTAAGCCGCCTTTCTTTCATTCATCACAGTTGCCGGTTCGCTATCAACG
>JALYTI010000332.1 GCA_030854375.1 Acidobacteriota bacterium
GGCAATTACCGGCATACCAAAAGCGCGGGCGCGAGGAATCATTTCCTGGCCAATTTTTCCCACGCCAACGAGGCCGAGAGTGCGACCAAACAGCCCGCGCGCTTTAGAAAATTCCTTCTTGTTCCACTCCCCGTTTCGCAGGGTGATTACGTTGTCTGCAATACGCCGGTCAAGTGCCAGAATAAGCGCGAAAGCCAATTCGGCAACTGCAATTGAGTTCTTGCCGGGGCAATTCGAAACATAGATGCCGCGTCTCGATGCAGCAGCAACATCGATGGTGTTATAACCCGCTCCAGCTCTCACGACGAGTTTGATCTGGCCTGCAGCAAGCATCGCCTCGTTTACCCTGGTTCCTCGGACGACGAGCACATCGGGATTGTGTTTGCGGATTGCCTCAACAAGAGCATCGTCCTTTAGGTCGGGTTCATATGAAGTGTCGCAACCGATGGTTTTTAAACCTTCGCGTCCAGACTCCTCGAATTTATCGGCGATGAGAACAAGCATCTTTGTCAGCAGTCAGTAGTAAGTAGTCAGTGGTAGTTCAGAGTCCAAGCTTTAGCTTGCGTGTTACCCAACGAGCAACCTGAAGGTCGTACTCTGAACTGCTTGAATCTAATAGCAAAGAACTAACAGCGAATAACGGACCACTGACAAACGACTAAATAGTGTGAATTAATAACCCGTCACGCAATTTTGGCTCAAACCAGGTTGACTTGGGAGGCATGATCTCGCCGGCGTCTGAAACGCGAAGTAGATCTTCCATAGTAGTTGGGAAAAGTGCGAAAGCTACCGCCGCCTTTCCCTCGTCGACCAGGCGCTTTAGTTCTTCAGTCCCGCGCATGCCGCCAATGAAGTCAATACGCTTGTCGGTACGAATGTCCTTGATACCCAGGATCGGATCGAGCAAACGATCTTGAAGAATGCTCACGTCCAGGGAACCTACAGTTCCTTGCGGCGGTGCTACGCCAGCTGGGAGACTTAGGGTGTACCAACGACCATCAAAGTACATCGCCCATCTGCCCCGACTTGCGGGCGCGGGACTGCCATTTTCTTCAACCTTGAAACTCTTTTTGATTGCGGCAAGAAATTCGCTGCTCGACAGTCCATTCAAATCCCGGACGGCCCGATTGTAGGCCAGTATTTTCACTTGATCATCGGGGAAAATCACTGCCAAAAAGAAGTTGTATTCTTCGTCGCCGGTGTGACTGAAGCTCTGTTCCTTAAGTTCAGCACGGGCTCGCGCGGCGCTGGCTGCGCGGTGATGTCCGTCGGCGATGTAGAGAAATGGAATCTCCCGAAACGCATGGACAAAGCGCACCGGATCAGGAACATGCCAAACCGTGTGTTGAATTCCATCGTCGGCGGTAAAGTCGAAAATGGCGTTTGCCATCATCGTCTCCATGACCATGGTGTCGATCTCGCGCGTCGCCCGGTAGGTAAGAAATACAGGTCCCGTCTGCGCGCGCAGGACAAGCATATGATGAGTGCGATCGTCTTCCTTATCGCGGCGCGTTCGCTCGTGTTTGCGAATCAGATTCTGTTCGTACTCATCTATCGAGCAACTGGCGACGATACCAATCTGTTCGTGGTCTCCCATAATCAAACGATACAGGTAATTACTTGGAATTTGTTCCGTCTCAAGCGGGCAGTCCATCTTCAGTTTTTCAAAATTTTCCAGAGCCTTGCGGTAGACCGGATCGCTATGAGGATCTGTTGCTGCCGGTAGGTCGATTTCTGGACGAGACACATGCAAAAAACTCAGCGGATTATTTGCCGCGAGCGCGCGTGCTTCATCGGTGTTGACTACGTCATAAGGAACACTCGCCACCTGGTTGGCGCGGTCCGCCGGAGGGCGCAATGCTGGGAAAGGACGAATGACGGCCACTGATTCCTCCCGCACAGCGAGCACTGCCGAGTTTCCACCGGCAGATCTACGCTGCGCATTCTCGTCGATAGTTTTTAAATTGCAGAAGGCTTGTGCTACAGACTATCCGTTCACACGTAGACTTAGCAAGTCGGGAAATTGGCAAAAACCGCGACTATTTAAGTGGAAAACCTGGGTGGACATAATCCTGTGCGGGCACCTCAGCTGGGCGAAACTCAGTGTAGAATGTTTGCATGTACGATCCGGAAGCCTCGGCGCGAACGAGCCTCGAACAGAGGTTGCGCGAAGTAGATCAGCGACTGCGTACCGAAATGCGCGCTCGCGGGTTCGACCCGGACCAGGACGACAATCTGGCGCTGACTGCGCCGTTGGCTAAACTCTATACTGAACGAGAGAATTTGCGAACAGAGCTGCAGTCACTTTCCGACAAAGAGAATCCCCAACCTGAATAGGCCGGGTCGAACGTAGCCTTGCAGATGTTGAAGGACTTTGAAGAGAAGTAAGCGGTAATTTGCCGCGGATTTGCGCAGATAAACGCGGATCAGAATTGAGCAAGAGCACTAAACGAAGACTTTTCAGAACTGCTTAGATCCGCGCTAATTCGCGGCACAATATTTATGAAGGAAATCGGAAGAATCGCAGATCAATTGGGCCGAGCCTTCGAGGGCGAAGCGTGGCATGGACCGGCCGTGCTGGAAATTCTCGACGGCATCACCGCCCGCGACGCTTCGGCCCGACCTTTCAAGTCCGCTCATAACATTTGGGAGATTGTGCTTCATACTGCAGCATGGGAAAAAGCCTGTCTAAGAAGATTGCACGGAGATCGAGCGCAACTGCCTCCCGAAGAAGATTGGCCCGCAGTCGCGGAAGCGAGCGAACAATCGTGGGAAGAAAGCAAGAAAGAGGTTAAGCAAGCATACGAGCAGTTGCGTCACGCCATTTCCCAGTTAGCAGATGCACAATTGGACCAGCCGATTGTCGAAGGTCTGTCTACGGTCTATGTAACACTTCATGGAGTTGTTCAGCACAGTCTTTATCATGCTGGACAGATTGCTATGTTGAAGAAGGCGGTTTCGGAGGGCGAAAGAGCATGAACGAACTTGCAAGTCGAGACTGTATTCCTTGTCGCGGTGGAGTACCGCCGTTAGCAGGTGAGGAGATTACAAAACTCAAATCCAAAGTTGAGGGTTGGGAAGTCGTGAATGAGCACCACCTGCGCAAAGAATACAAATTTGGAGATTTTAAAGAGACCCAGGAGTTTGTGGATCGCGTCGGTCAACTAGCGGAAGAGCAGTGGCATCATCCTGACATTTGCTTTGGCTGGGGAAGAGCGGAAATCACAATCTGGACGCACAAGATTGATGGCCTCACGGAAAGCGATTTCATCCTTGCCGCGAAAATAGACGCACTTTAATAATCGTCGCGGTTAATCTCCTGTTTGTTTAGAACGTCTGTATAGATTTTTTCTGTTTCATCAATCATCCGCGACAGACTAAATTGGGCCGAGACTGCACGCTGACCCGCGGCGCCCATACTGGTTCTCCTCTCTTTTTGTTTAAGCAACAACAGAATCGCCTCCGATAACTTCTCAACATCGTCTAACGGAGCCAGCAAGCCAGTTTCACCTGAACGAATTATCTCGCGTGCGCCTGCAGTTTCGGTCGCTACCACGGCCGTGCTGCTGGCCATCGCTTCGGCTATCGCGAGGCCAAAGGATTCCGTGTGTGATGCGGAAACAAACACGTCCAACGCGCAATAAAGTTGCGCGATGTCTTCTAACCATCCAACGAGTCTCACGCGGTCTGTCAGCTTGAGGCTCTCGATCAGACGCTCGAGAACCACCCGATATTTGTTTTCTCGCGCGCCCCCAATACCCGCGATGAAGAAATAAGTATTGGGATAGGATTCAACCACTCGCGCCGCTGCTCGA
>JALYTI010000333.1 GCA_030854375.1 Acidobacteriota bacterium
GGCAATGTTTGATTATGACAACGATGGTCGCATGGATCTGTTCTTTGCTAATGGCGCGGCGTTGAAAGACCCGATGGCGAAAACAGAAATGCCTGACAAGGGGGATGCGACATACTGGAACCGGCTTTATCACCAGAAGCGGGATGGCACATTTGAAGACGTTACGGAAAAATCGGGTCTCAAAGGCGACGGGTTTAGCATGGGAGTTGCGGCCGCTGATTATGATAACGACAGCTATACAGATCTTTACGTTACCGGTTATGGCGGCAACCATCTTTATCACAACTACGGCGACGGCACTTTCACCGACGTTACTAAGAAGCTTGGAGTTGCCGCCGGTGGATGGTCCACCAGCGCGGGTTGGATAGACTATGACCGCGATGGCAGGCTCGATCTTTTCGTAGGACGATACGTTGAGTGGGATTTCGAGTTGGGCTCCGTTTATTGTGGTGAGATTCGCGCGGGCTACCGGGCCTACTGTCACCCTGACAACTTCAGAGGCGCCACAAATATTCTTTATCACCAGCGCGCTGATGGCTCGTTTGAAGACGTCAGCGCGAAGGCGGGGATTGTCGAACCCGGCGGCAAAGCGTTAGGCGTTGCCTTCGCTGACTTTGACAACGACGGAATGATGGACATCTTCGTGGCTAATGACAGCGTTCGCCAATCGCTCTATCACAACCGGGGAGATGGGACGTTTGAAGACGTAGCCATTTCCTCAGGAGCAGGGTACGACGAAAATGGGAAGACTTACGCAGGGATGGGAGTTGACGCAGCCGACTATGACAATGACGGGTACGTGGATATTTTCATTACTACTCTTTCAAACGAAACTTATCCGCTTTATCACAACGATCGTGACCTGAGCTTTACTTATGTGACCAACTCCGCCGGTGTTGGCCAAATATCTTTGCTGTACTCAGGTTGGGGAACTCACTTTATAGATTTTGATAACGATGGCCTGCGCGACATTTTTGTGGCCCAGAGCCATGTCCTTGATACAATTGAGAAAACAAACCCATATCTAAAATACAAACAGACGCCACTGCTGATGCGCAACACAGGAAAGGGATTCGTAAACGTTTCCGCTACCGCCGGGGCGGCTTTTGGTAATTCTCTTACGGGTCGCGGAGCGGCCTTTGGCGACCTCGACAACGATGGGCAGATTGACGTGGTTATCGGAGTCCTCGATGGTTTTCCTGTAGTGCTGCGAAACAATGGAACGAAGAACCACTGGCTGGGGCTGTCTCTCAACGGATCAAGATCCAATCGCGGTGGAATTGGCGCCCGGATAGTCGTTACTGACAGTGCAGGGAAGAAGCAGATGTTCGACGCGAACACTTCGGGAAGCTATTTGTCTTCCAATGATCCGCGCATCCTCATCGGACTGGGAACATCATCAGTGCGAAGTGTCGAGATAAAGTGGCCCAGCGGAACTGTTCAAACTATTAACGAACCGCAGTTTGATCGATATCTGATAGTCAATGAGCAGATTGCGCGCTGAAGTCGGAAATTCAGAGTATTAGGTCCGAAGGACCGGCAGTTAGTAGCCCCGTCCGTGAGGGCGGGGAGCTCTATCTCTCGATAACTCGGAGGCCCGAAGGGCCGGTACAATCGTATCGCACCTTCGGCGCTTAGTTATTAGCCGTGGCATCTTCCCCCGCCCTGACGGACGGGGCTACTAACTACCGGTCCTTCGGACCTGAGAATCTAAACTGAACAATAGTGACAGCGCTGCATGTTGACAGCCCGTGAGATGGCCGCGTATTTTCGGTCGGGTTTAGATAGCGGACCGCTGAATAACTTTCGAGTTCACGTTACGTCAAAACCCGGTCTCTCCAAACAATCACCGAGTTTCAGTCCACGAATACCTGAGATAAAAATGCTCTTATTAAAGTACTGCCGTCCGGTGTGGTTTCGACCACTTATTACTTTGTTTCTTTTGTTGTCCATTGAAGGCTCCCAGTTTCTTTTTGCCCAGACTCCGCCGAAGAAGGCTGAACCTCAACAGGGAATGGGAGTCTCAACCGGAACACCCTTGAACTATTCTTCCCGCCGTACAGTAGGTGTCACCGATCCCAAAGCGCCTATCATATTTGAAGATGTTACAGAAAAGACGGCCATGGCAAGTTTCAAGCACCGGTCCGGCAGTCCACCTAAGAATTACATCTTTGAGACGACTTCCGGCGGCGTGGCGATTTTTGACTACGACGGAGATGGATTGTGCGATGTGTATTTGATAAACGGCTCAACCGTTCCGGCAATGGAAGGCAAAGAAAAGCCGCCGCGCGCGGCACTCTATCACAATTTGGGTAACTGGAAATTTGAGGATGTGACCGAGAAAGCGGGCGTTGCCAACGAACGTTGGGGTGATGGTGTTGCCATCGGCGACTACGACAACGATGGACATCCGGACATGTACGTTAGTAATTTCGGCATCTCTCGCCTTTACCACAACAACGGTAACGGCACTTTTTCAGATCTCGCAGAGAAGCTTGGTGTGGCACGAAAGGGCTGGAGCACTGGACCCAGTTGGGGAGACTATGATGGAGATGGGCGCCTCGACCTGTTTGTTCCCGGCTATGCTGAGATCGATCTAAACAACTTGCCACCCAGTCCCAGCGAAGCCGGTAAGCCAGGCGGTGTTGGTCAAAACTTTTGCCAGTTTCGCGGCGTGCCGGTAATGTGTGGACCGCGCGGTCTACCCGGTGAGGGCGATAATTTGTACCATCAAAAATCTGACGGCAGCTTTGAAGATGTAAGTGTCAAGGCAGGTACGAACGATCCGCAGAAGTACTACGGCTTTAGTTCGGCTTTCGTGCATATAGATGACGACAAGTTGCTCGATTTGATAGTCGTGAACGACTCGACGCCCAAGCAGCTCTACATAAACAAAGGAGACGGGACGTTTGAAGAAGTCGGCTACCCCTCGGGAGTAGCACTTAATGAAAATGGACGTGAACAAGCGGGCATGGGCCTGGCGATCGGCGACTATGACAACGACGGACGCGTCGATTTCCATATCACTAACTTCTCCGACGATTCAAATGTTCTCTATCACAACGACGGTGATGGAAACTTTACCGACGTCACTTTCCAGGCAGGACTGGGCGAACTCAGTATTCCATTTCTCGGTTGGGGAACGAGCTTTCTCGATTTTGATAACGATGGCTGGTCGGATCTCTTCGTAGTAAACGGCCACGTTTATCCAGCAGTAGATTCAAATCAATGGGGCACTAGTTTCGCGCAGCAAGCCTTGTTGTTTCGCAATCTCAAGAATGGAAAGTTTGAACGTGTCGGCGCGGCACCCGGCAGCGCTCTAGCCATGGCCTGGTCGAGCCGAGGTTTGGCGGTTGGCGATCTGGATGGCGATGGCCGTTCCGACCTGGTTATTAATAACCTCGATTCCAAGCCGACAATCCTGCGAAATGTAGCCACCCCTGTCGGACACTGGCTGAACCTGCGACTTGTGGGTGACGTAGCAAAAAAAAGCCCGAGGGATGCGATTGGAAGCATTGCTTACCTTACGACCGGAAAGACGCGACAACGTCGCGACGTAGTTAGCGGCGCAGTCTATTGCTCACAGAACGATATGACTCTGCACTTTGGATTAGGGCCAGCGACAAAGGTCGACAAGCTTGAAATCCAGTGGTCCAATGGCGCCATGGAAGCATTCGATGTCCCCGCCATTGATAAAATGGTAACTATCATTCAAGGTAAAGGCGTCACCAAATAGCAAATGGCCAACCTGAACAACAATAGCTCTCTGTCGGCTGGAGCTTGAAAACTTGCGACGACTCGATCTCAGAAA
>JALYTI010000334.1 GCA_030854375.1 Acidobacteriota bacterium
GCCAGGGCGTTGGCGAGCGTACCTGAATGAATCCCAGCGGCCGGATGAACCACGAGACCGGCAGGTTTATTTATTATGATTACGTCTTCATCTTCAAAGACGATGTCCAGTGGAATGTTTTCCGGAATGAAATTGCTGTAAGGCGCCGGCGTTAGTTCAACTTCTATCTCATCCTTTGCCGAAACTTTGTACGAAGTCTTAGCACGGTTGCCGTTGACCAGGACTTCGCCTTCGTCAATCAGGTGTTGCAATCGAGCGCGACTCCATCCGTCGATTTGCGCCGCGAGATAAGCATCGAGCCGGTTGCCCACGTCAGCTTCACTAACGGTCAGCATAAGGGTTTCGCTATCAGGCAGTGATTTTCTATGAGTTGAATCCATCGAACCAGCTCTTAAAGGCAAAGGACCCCAAAGTTTGCGCAGAATTGCAGAGAACTCCCACCCTTCGCGCGTTTCTTTGCGGCCTGTGCGGTTGTGGTTCTTTCGTTAGGTTTGTCTATCCGTTTTTCCGCTCGAATTCCTTCATGAAGCCAACGAGTGCTTCTACTCCGGCCAATGGAAAGGCGTTATAAATTGAGGCGCGAATGCCTCCGACCGAACGATGTCCCTTTAACCCATCCATGCCTTGCGCCGTAGCTTCAGAAGTAAACTTCTTCTCCAGCTCTTCTGAAGGAAGCCTGAATGTTACGTTCATAATCGAACGGGAGTCGGGATCCGCATGTCCGCGATAGAAGTCGGTTGAATCAATAGCGTCGTAAAGCAGACCTGCTTTCTTTTCATTCTCCCGCTGCATGCCGCCAAGACCGCCCTTATCTTTTAGCCACTTGCAGACCAGACTTATGAGGTAGATTCCCCAGGTGTTCGGCGTGTTGTAAAGGGACTTGTTCTCAACGTGCGTTCTATAGTCGAGCATTGTGTGAAGTCCGTCGGGAATTTGCTTCAGCAAATCGTCACGGATGATGACCAGAGTGACCCCGCTCGGTCCCATGTTTTTCTGCGCTCCAGCGTAGATGAGCGCATACCTGTCAACGGAAATCGGATGCGATAGAATATCTGACGAAGCGTCGGCAAAGAGAGGAACCTCCCCAACGTCAGGCTCTTGTTTCCATTCGACTCCTTCGATGGTTTCATTCGTCGTTATGTGAACATAAGCCGCCTTCGGATCAAGCTTCAATTCATCATGTCCGGGAACGCGTGTGAAACCTCCATCCGCCATTGTGGCCGCGACGTTTGCCGTGCCGGCGCGCCGGGCTTCCTTTAGTGCTTTCTTTCCCCAACTACCCGTGATGATGTAATCTGCGCGACCGTCCTGTGGCAGAAAATCCATCGGTATCATTGAAAATTGGAGACTTGCACCGCCCTGAAGGAAAAGCACGTGGTAGTCATCCGAAACCCCGAGCAGCTCTCTCAGACCCGATTCGGCGCGACCAAAAATCTCGTCAAACGTCTTCGACCGGTGGCTGATTTCCATTACCGACATGCCAATGCCGGGAAGGCTCAACATATCTCGCTGAGCCTCTTCCAACACCGGTACGGGAAGTATCGCCGGGCCCGCGCTAAAGTTGTGGATTCGTTCCATTATCCTTGTCTCCAAAGAAAGTAAATAGTGAGTAGTAAATGGTAAATAGTAAGAAGCTACTTCCAAATGCTGTCAGAGAATATGGTCCACCTTGAAGAATCAGAACCATTTAAGATTTACTATTCACCACTCACTATTTATTTTCGTGTTGCGACCGCATCATGCGTCCGGCAAGGCGCGTAACCAGAGATCGGGGCGCGAGACGTTCAGACTCAACCATAAGGAGATTTGTCCATCCTGAAATGACATGGCTCTTCTTGCGACTAAGTCCCCTGAGTGCTGTTTCCACTACGTCCTCGGGAGTTTGCGAAATACGCGCCGGCGGTTTGTGACCACGAGCGGCTTCAAAGAAGTTTGTGTCGGTGACCCCCGGACAAAGTGCCATAACGTGGACCCCGTGTGGTCGATTCTCTTCCCACAGCGCTTCAGAAAAAGAAAGCACAAATGCTTTTGTAGCCGCGTAAGTTGCCATGAACGGCACTGGCTGAAACCCTGCGGTCGAAGCGACATTGATGATTGTGCCCTGCTTGCGCTCCAGCATCGGAGCAAGGAATCGGTGCGTTAGTTCTACAAGAGATTTGATGTTGAGATCGATCATGTTCAGCTCGCGCGCCAGGTCGAGCTTGCTGAATTCACCCATCGAGCCAAAGCCCGCGTTATTGATAAGCATGTCGACTGACAAGGCGCGCTTTTCCACTTCTTCAAACAAGCGGGCAGGCGATTCAGGCCGGCTGAGATCCAGGGCGACATATTGGGCGCGAATGCTATTGGAGCGGCCTAGCTCATTGCACAGCGTTATGAGCTTGTCTTCCGAACGAGCAACGAGCAGAACATTTTGGCCACGCGCGGCGAGCTTGCGCGCGAAGACCTCGCCAATACCGCTCGACGCGCCTGTGATTAAGGTCGTGTTCATTTGTGACTCAACTCAAGCAGATCAAGCTCAAGAATGTTCGAATTCCCGGCCTGTAATCCATTCAGCATTTCTCGCGACGGCGCATTGTCCAGATTAATGCGGGCGACCGCTGCGGCAGCCCCTTCGAAAACGATGTTCTCCATTTCCTGAACATTGATATGTTCACTCTTGATCGCCTCGAGCACGCTTGCCAACACGCCGGGACGATCCAGATGACGAACAACGAGCCGGTAAGTGGCCGGTGTTTGTTGCGCCAGGTTTATGACATTGGGAACCTTCCCAGTTTCCTTAAACTCGCGAACTATCCTGACTGTCTCGGCAGCAATTGCTTCCTGTGCCTGGTCAGTCGAAGCGCCAATGTGATGTGTGCCATAAAGATTCTCTTCTTTGGCAACCTCGCCGGTGAACTTTCCGGTAGCTGAAGTGGGTTCGTCGGCGTACACATCCAGTCCGGCTCGAATGCCCTTCGATTTCATAGCCTGCACCAACGCAGCATGATCTACTACCTCACCGCGTGCAGTATTTATGAAGTAAGCACCTTCACGCATCGCCGCAAAGAATTCAGTGCCCAGGAAACCTTTGGTATCTGGGTTTAGAGCAACATGGACACTAACAATGTCAGCCTCGCGCGCTACATCTGAGGGTGTGACTTTATATCCAACACCCAGGGCGTCAGCACGCTCCGGCGTCAGGCTCCGGCTCCAGGCAATTACCGGCATACCAAAAGCGCGGGCGCGAGGAATCATTTCCTGGCCAATTTTTCCGACGCCAACGAGGCCGAGAGTGCGACCAAAAAGCCCGCGCGCCTTGGAAAACTCCTTCTTGTTCCACTCTCCCTGACGCAGCGCGATTACGTTGTCGGCAATACGCCGGTCGAGTGCCAGAATAAGCGCAAAAGCCAATTCAGCAACTGCAATTGAATTCTTGCCCGGGCAATTCGAAACATAGATGCCACGCCTCGATGCAGCCGCAACATCGATGGTGTTATAACCCGCTCCAGCTCTCACTACGAGTTTAATCTGGCCCGCAGCAAGCATCGCCTCGGTTACTTTTGTTCCTCGGACGACAAGCACATCGGGATTCTGGTTGCGGATTGCCTCAATCAGAGCATCGTCTTTTAAGTCCGGTTGATATGAAATATCGCAGCCAACGGACTGTAAACCCTCGCGTCCAGACTGTTCGAATTTGTCGGCGATTAGAACAAGCATACTGTTGTAGGACAGACATTCCTGTCTGTCGGCGTTCGTATTAACTTCGGATGACAGACAGGAATGTCTGTCCTACTCAGATAGTGTGAATTAATAGCCCATCTCGCAG
>JALYTI010000335.1 GCA_030854375.1 Acidobacteriota bacterium
GCGGACAGGAACCGGACCAGACGACTGGTGCCGTGACAGTTCCTATCTATCAGACCTCAACTTACGCGCAGGAAGGGCTGGGAAAAAATAAAGGCTACGAGTATGCGCGCACGCAGAATCCGACGCGCAGCGCACTCGAACAAAACATCGCTGCGCTTGAAGGCGCGCGATTTGGATTTGCCTTCGCCTCGGGAATGGCCGCGATTGACGCCACGCTGCGGCTGGTGAAGGCTGGCGAGCATGTGGTCGTTTCGGACAACACTTACGGAGGCACCGCCCGTCTTTTCACGAAAGTGTTGGCGAACTACAACCTTGAGTTTGATTTCGTCGATACCTCGGACGCGCTGAACGTAGAGGCGGCAATAAAGCCCAACACAAAAATGGTATTTGTGGAGACTCCGACCAATCCGGTCATGATCGTTACTGATCTTCGAGAGGTTTCGGAAATAGCACATCGGGCCGGCGCGCGCGTCGTCTGCGACAACACTTTCATGTCGCCTTACCTGCAGCGCCCACTCGAGTTTGGCGTCGACATTGTGGTCCATTCAACCACCAAGTATCTGAACGGGCATTCCGACGGCATCGGCGGCGTAGTCGTACTAAACAATGAAGAGGACGCGGCGTGGATTGGATTTATTCAGAACAGTGCCGGAGCGATCCTTTCGCCTTTTGACTCCTGGCTGGTCATGCGCGGCACTAAGACGCTAGCCTTGCGCATGGAACAACACGACAAGTCGGGACGTGCAGTAGCAGCATTTCTCGAAGAGCATCCGAAAGTTCTGAAGGTTTATTACCCGGGCTCGGCTTCGCACCCGCAGCATGCCCTGGCTAAGCGCCAGCAGAGTGGCTTCGGCGGAATGGTCGCATTCGATGTCGGCTCGCTCGCGGCAGCGCGCGTCGTCCTCGAGTCAGTGAAGTTATGCATCCTTGCCGAGAGTTTAGGTGGTGTGGAAACTCTCATTTCGCATCCTGCTACCATGACTCACGCATCTGTGGATAGTGGCAAGAGGGAGCGACTGGGTATCAGCGACGGTCTGGTAAGAGTCTCAGTTGGACTCGAGGATACCGATGATATTATTGCGGACCTGGATCAAGCCCTAAACAACATTAAGTCCGGGTGATAGATTAGCTCTTCTAGCACAAGCTGAAAATAACACCTAACAAGGATGCTCCGTCAGACAACCCGCGTTTGCGCGCAATCTAACAGCTTGCATTACACGAACACGGAAGTGACAGCCAAAGTCCGAACAGGTTAGAATCCAAAAGAATTTTTTGCCTTTTTCCAGAACCGCCTTCACGCGCCTATGAATGTTGAGCTGCATGCAAAATCGGATGTTGGTCGTGTCCGCCGGGGTAACGAGGACAATTTTCTCGTTCTCGAACTTTCCAAACAGCAAACATGGACCGGCACTGACGGTGCCGGTGCTCCTAAGAATCTAGCCAACTTCAAACTTGGCGACAAGGGATTAGTGCTTGTTGTTTCGGACGGCATGGGTGGCGCCCTGGCTGGTGACGTCGCCAGTCGTATGGCCGTAGATTCGGTCCGCGACATGTTGGTGGGAAACGGTTCGGAAGATGGGTGCGATGAGGATACGCCGCTGGTTGATTGTTTGAAAAACGCCACGGTCTACGCCAATCTGGCAATTCATCATCGCAGTCAGGAAGACTCGCGTTGCGCCGGCATGGGTGCGACTTTTACGGGCGCGGCAATCAGGGGAGACCTTTTAGACTTCGTCCAGGTTGGCGATAGTCGCGGCTACATTATTCGCCGCAATCAAATTAGATTGGCGACAAAAGATCAATCACTCGTACAGCAGTTGGTAGACGTGGGCCAGATCAGTGAAGCGGAAGCCGAGACACACATGTTCCGCAACGTCATTCTGCAAGCACTTGGCGCGCAGGGCGACGTTACACCGGTAACAGGCAGGATACGCCTGCGACGCGGCGATACTCTCCTGCTTTGCAGCGATGGATTATCCGGAAAGTTGCGCTCGGAAGATATTCAAAATATTGTGGCCGGCAATCGCGATCTTACTAAGGCCTGCGATGAATTGATCGCTGAAGCCAACAACCGTGGGGGTGAGGACAATATTACCGTTATTCTTGCGCGCTTCAGCGGAGAGGATTTAGAAGAACCTGCCACCGATCGCATCACCATCGAGCTGCCCGACATAGAAGAAGAAGACAAAACGTTGGATGACACTTACGATCCCGATACCGAACCTCTCTAGAAACTCGAATCTTGTTGGTGACCAAAGTCGGCGGGGGTGAACCACCCTTCCCAACCTGAGAGGTTCCGAGTTTTGAGTGACTCTTTTAGCTTATTAGGCTGACAACTCGCGAAAGAACGATCCAGCTCGAGCAGCCTCTCAGGTTGGGAAGGGTGGTTTACCCCCGCCGACTCTGGTGAGTAACAAGATCCAGATCTCACAAACCTAACGACGATTATTCCGGCAGCGCAGGCTGTCTCCAATCAGAGGTATCATCAATTCGGCGAACATAGATTGAGGAGCCCTCGATGCTTTCCACACGCACGCGCTCCCCCGCTTCCAGCGGCGACTCCCCGGGAGCCGGATAAGCTGTCCACGTCGAACCGAAAACCTTTACTGCGCCTTCCTGCATTGCACCACGACTTGACGAAACCACGGTTCCGATTTTTCCTGGCAGAGAATCAACGCCAGTACGTAGTGAGTCGCCGGTTTTCTCCCGCGAGAAATAGTTAACAAAAATGGTGCGCGAAGCGGCGGTAAGTCCGACCGAAACGAGCGCGAAGATGACAAACTGAAGTGCCAGGCTATCGATGCCGACGATCGCAGCAAAACCCGCAGCCAGCGCTCCAATGCCAAACCACAAGAGTACAAAGCCGGTAGTGAAAACCTCGGCCACAATCAAGACTGCACCGAGCACACACCAAAGAATCCAGTAGAGGTTGTCCATCCTTTAGTTAGCCCTTGAGTAGATTCTTTAGAACAAACCAGATGTTCGCCGGTCTTTCGGCCAGCCGTCTCATGAAATAAGGATACCAGTGTTTCCCGTAGGGGACATACACCCTCATGTTGTAACCATCCCTGGCGAGTTGGCGTTGAAGATCACGGCGTATCCCGTACAGCATTTGAAACTCGAACGCTTCTTTGCCAATGCCATGGCGCTGGGCGAAATTGATCGTGGCCGCAATCATCTTTGGATCGTGAGTGGCTATTCCGTGATACACGCCGCTTGAAAGCAACAACTGCATTACTCGAACGTAGTTGTTGTCGACATCCTTCTTATCGGGAAAGGCAACTTCAGGAGGTTCATTGTAGGCTCCCTTGCAGATCCGAATTCGCGCCGAAAGCTTCAACAGCTCCTGAGCGTCGTCGTAAGTCCGCCGCAGGTATGATTGCAAAACAATGCCCACATCGTTCAAACCAAACTCGGCGCGCAAGCGCTTAAAGATGTCGATGGTTTGCTGAGTGAAGTTGGAGCCTTCCATGTCCACCCGGACAAAGTTTCCGCGACGTGCGGCATCCGCGACTACGGCGCGGGCATTTTTGTAAGCGAGCTCTGTATCGAGTGCAAGACCAAACTGCGTAAGCTTGATCGAGACATTGGAGTTGATTCCAGTCTCGTCAATGCGGCTTAGAATGTGGAGATATTCTTTTAGTTCGGCTTGGGCTTCGGAAGGATTGGCAACCGATTCGTTAAGATGATCGAAAGAAGCGGAGCAACCTTCGACATTCAACTCTTTGATGGCCGCAACCGCTTCGTCAATTGTTTCCCCGGCGATAAATCGCGTCGTTAATTTCTTGAATGGCCGAAAG
>JALYTI010000336.1 GCA_030854375.1 Acidobacteriota bacterium
CGCAATCGCTGACGAACAGTGTCTGCTTATGGTTCTTGAGGACGTGCAATGGCTGGACAGGTCCTCCGCAAAACTTTTGTCAGCGATGGTTCCCTGGGCGAACACAAAAAAGCTCTTCTTCCTTCTAAATGAACGGTCTGCGCCTCGCGAGGTGAGCAGTCAAATCTCGCAACTCGCCTTGCATATTCTGCCGTTATCGCCGCTCGAATCTGCGTACGCCAAGCGTCTGGTCGGTGCGATAGTCGATCAAGCCTCGAGGTTAGTAACTACGGACGTCATTAACTGGCTCCTTTCTGTTGGAGAAGGCAATCCATTTTTTCTACAAGAGCTAGGGAAACAATGGCTTGAGACGGGAAAGCAGCACGAGTTTCCTCCTTCTATTAGTGCAGTGGTGGACGATAGACTCTCCCGTCTATCGAGCGACGCTCTTCAAGTACTCCAGACCTGTGCCATACTCGGCGTGAATGCGACGATCGACCGCGTAGAGCGCGTACTTGAATACAAATCGCACCGATTACTGTCGGCTGTTCAAGAGCTCAGCGTGGCGGGAATGCTGCAGGAGGAAAGCGAAGCGCCAGTTGACATCTCAGAACAACTGAATACCCGTCATGACCTGCTCTCGAGCGCAGCCCTAAGCCGATTGGCCCGGACGCCGTTGGCTTTCTTGCACAGACGCGCCGGAACCGTGTTAGAGCGAGAAACGATCAGAAATGGTGCTTCCACGTCGCTCCTTTGGGCAAGTGCATTTCACTGGCGTCACGCCGGCGACCGAGAGCGCGCTTTCGGCGCTGCACGCTCTTGTGCTGAACATCTACTCGAAGTAGGGTTACCGGTTGATGCTGCTCAAGCGTTCGAGCGCGTTCTCGAGTATTGCGTGACTGACGAGCAGCGTTGTCTCGCATTGTCTCGCCTCGCCGTTGCTTTACAAATGCACGGCCAATGGGAACGTTCGATAGACGTACTACGAAGGGCTCGTCAAATCCGCACCAAAACTGCTCCGAGCGCGAACTCACACGATGACCTAGAGCTCGCTCTCTTCGATGCTACCTGGCGGGTGAGTTTGGAGAACTCGAGCGTACTCAAGGATATTTGCAGTTGCGTTGAAAGTGAGGACGCTTCCGCGAGCCATCGTGTTGCGTGTGGCCTACTAGGGCTCAAAATTGCGAGCAACCTGAGTCAAATCGCGGTCATGGAGGAACTTTACCGGACGATTGTCCCGCTGCTCGGCGACCCAGCCGTTCCTCCAGCGAGCCGTTTTGAAATCGATATGGTGTTTCATTCGGTATGCGGTGACGTTGGCAAGGCTGCTCAAGCAACCAAACAGTTTCTTGAGGGCGCACGTGCCGACCACAATCTCTTAACGTTTTCGCGTGCACTCGGAAACGCCGCAGTAGCGCATCGCCTCGGCGGCCGAAAAGAAGAGGCTGAGAGGCTTTTTATCGAGGCGGTCGAGCACTCAACTGCGCACGGGCTTACGACGCGAGCCAGTTTCGCCGCCTATTCGCTCGTTCGACTTTATTTGGCTGCGGGAGATGTTCGACAAGCTCGGCGCATGATGGAGCGGGCTGAGCTCATCACTCAACCCGCGGAAGATGTTCATCTCGTTGCCGATAAGCACTACTTGACCGCACGGATCTCCCTGGAAGAGGGAAACATTGACGATGCCTCTGTGAGGTATGCAATCATACTCGCTGAAACCAAGCCTAACCAAAGTGTTAACCGGAGAGCGGCTGTTCTGGCCCTAGGAATAAGAATCGGCATTCTCCAGGGTGCTTCTGTCGAATCACTTTGGCCGTTGGTAGCAGAGCTCGAAGCGGCGCATATTCTCAACCGCGGCACCGGATGGCAAGACTTCGAAGCACACGCATTGTATCATGGTCTGCGGGCGTGCGGAAAGCTCGACAAGGCCAATCGACTCCTAGCGGAATACGCGACGACCTATCGACGGGAGAAATGGCGGCTGCCGCAGAATCTTAGCGAGTTACTAGATCCGGCGAGAAACACCGAAGGATCGCGATCGGAGCCACAATTAGCGGTGCGGCGTGTGCCAGCGTCACGCATGGCTGGTTCGACCTGAGTGGCCGCTACGCCGTTTCAGCCACCCGGAGCACCGTGCCTCGGTCTGGAGTTCGCTGCGGCCAGAGACTGTCGTCGGTCTCTTTAGTTGCGAACAATTTCGAGTACTCAGGGCTTCTCAAGAGAGCGTCGCAAATCATTGGGTCGAACTGCGTTCCTCGAAACCGGAGAAGCTCCTTCCGCACCGAAGTGGCATCTAGCGCTGCTCGATACGGACGATCCGTGGTCATCGCATCGATCGTGTCCGCATACATGATTATTCTCGATCCCAGTGGAATTCCCTCCGCTTTCAACCCATCTGGGTATCCGGTTCCGTCCCAGTTTTCGTGGTGATGTCGGATCAACGGAACAACGTCTCGGAGCTCCGTGACTTTCCCGGCCAACTCCGCGCTCTTAATCGGGTGTGTCCGCATGATCACTTGCTCTTCGGGAGTTAACCGGCCTGGTTTGCTCAGAATGGGTCCGAATACCTCGTGGATTTTGCCGACGTCATGAAGGAGAGCGGCAGCCACGATGCGCTCAATTTCTTTTTCGCGTAGTCCCACTGCGCTAGCTATTACGCGCGCCTTGTCCGCTACCCGGCGAGAGTGGCCGGAAGTATAGGGATCCCGAGCCTCAATGGCTGCAACCATGAGCTCGAGGAGTTCTCGATTTGTCTGCTCGAGCTGCCCAGTGACTTTGTACAGCTGTCGCAGGCCAAAAAGCGGCACAGCAAACACGAAAACTCCGACTGGGCCGAACTTGGAATAGGCCCAAACGATAAACAGAATTGCGGGGAGAGACAAAAAGTCATACGGCAGCGCGCTCAGCGTATTCTCTTTCCAGATAGTCCATGCGTTACGATCGCCGACGATTCCAAGTGCTCCGCTGACGCATATCGAGTTCGTGACAAAGAATACGAGGAAGAGCGCGAATAAGGATAACGAGCTCGATTCGCCGATGGTGTGCAGCGGAACACCACCAAGCGCCTGGTATGCGAAAATCGCCAGCGCCAGCGCGAGCGATTCTTGTGCGCCATTGAAGACCGTTCTGATGCGGTCTCTCTTCGCGACTATTTGACCGGCGAGAGATGCGGCGGCGACTACCACTACGCTGATCCAGTGCGGCGCAATGGCGGCGCTCGCCAAAACAGGGATGAATGAGACTGAACCCATCGATCCGCGACCGGTGCGGTAGCTGAATAGCTGCGCGAGCACACCGATGAAGCCGAACGTCAAGGCGGCCTGCGCAAAGGGAAAAGAGAACGCCGGGTCTTTTAGAAACAGGACAATCCCCGCGCCCAGCGCAGCTATACAGACCAGCGAAACGTACCGAGCTATCCGACTCATCGTAGAAAAAGAAACCCCCGTACTCGGCTACCACTGTTGTGTATCAGGGAACAGCCAGAACAATATGGCAGCCAACATTCGCGTCACCTCCCTAAACATAAGTCGCATTCAGCATCCGCTGATGTGCGCTACTAGGTTGGCTCCGCTCGTGTAACTAGGCCTGCCCGCTCAACTCGTCTCTTAGCCGGGACGGGGGTTCTTAATTCCTATAGGATCCATGTTAAGGTGAACGTTCGCCCAACGATCCTTTCTACTTCACCAGGTCGAATCGACCCGCTTTCTTTTTCCTTCTATCCTTCACCGGGCGGCATTCCGCCCGCTTCCTTACTCTATTCCCTGATCGACCCAGCGGTTCGTCGCCGCCAATACCGCCAGAGCGCTCGCTGTCTCGGC
>JALYTI010000337.1 GCA_030854375.1 Acidobacteriota bacterium
GCTATACCAGATTACGGTTGACGCCAAGCTGCGCGAGGCGGTGGGAGCAGCGAAGTAGAAGCGGTAAATCTGAGATCAGGAATTTGAAATCTGAGATCTGAAATCTGATATCTCAAATCTGAGATCAGGAATTTGAGATTTGAAATCTGAGATCAGGAATTTGAAACTGAATCTGATATCTGAAATCTGAGATCAGGAATTTGAAATCTGAGATCTGAGATCTCAGATCTGAAATCTAAGAATCGGACAAATGGACTGGAACAATCCATACATTCATTCAGCAACGCTCATCGTGGCGATCACGATTGCGTTTCTGACGATCATGTTACTCGTCGCCTTTACCGTCCTGGCAGAACGACGTGTCCTCGCGTTCATTCAGGGCCGTGTAGGGCCAAACCGCGTCGGCTACGGCGGAATCCTGCAACCCTTTGCTGACTTCATCAAGACCATGATGAAGGAAGATCTGGTTCCTGATCAGTCGACCAAATTTGTTTTCCTCCTGGCACCAATGATTGCGGTGATCACGGCGATCATGGCAATCATCGTCTATCCATTTGGACCCACGGTCACAATTCCCTTTCTGGGAACGTTTCCACTTGTTATCGCGCGTTTTGACGTGGCCTTGCTTTACGTGCTTGGTGTCACTTCGGTAGGCGTCTACGGGATCGCTCTGGCCGGCTGGTCTTCCAATAACAAGTACAGCCTGATGGGCGGACTACGCTCATCCGCGCAGATGATCTCGTATGAACTTGCGCTGGGCCTGTCTCTCATCGGCGTAATCCTGATATCCGGCACGCTCGACATCTATAACATCGTCGAGCAACAGTCCGGATGGTATGGCATGCAGTGGAACATTTTTTATCAGCCCCTGGGGTTCATTCTTTATCTTATTGCGGCCATCGCTGAAACTAATCGCGTGCCCTTTGACTTACCCGAAGCGGAAACGGAGCTGGTTGCTGGATTTCACACCGAGTACAGCTCAATTAAGTTTTTGCTGTTCTTCAACGCCGAATATATCAACATGATTACCGTGTCCATGCTGGCTACCAGCTTATTTCTGGGCGGCTGGAACGGGCCTGGCGTCGCACAGATTCCATTACTGGGCGTGGTTTATTTTTTCGCGAAAATCTTGTTCTTTCTGTTTTTGTACATTTGGTTGCGCGGCACTCTGCCCCGCTTCCGGTTTGATCAACTGATGAACTTTGGCTGGAAGTTTCTGCTGCCGGCGGCGATCTTAAACATTATTCTGACGGCAACCGTTGTCTACCTAACCGTTTAGAGAGCGGACTTGTCCGCCCCCTTGCAGATCAAACGGCGGTCTTCTATTCACCGGCACGCGGCACAAGTGCCGCTTCTAAACGATGGCAGTGAATTTTCTATTTGCGTTGAGTATTTAGGTTTACCAATTCCATTGGCTACGATTCTATTCATCATCTTCGCCGGAGTAGCGATTGGTTGTGCCATCGCTATGGTGTCGCAGAGCAACCCACTCTACAGTGCGATTTCGCTCATTGGTGTGTTCATATCCCTCGCGTCGCTTTACGTGACGCTGGCCGCTCCTTTTATCGCCGCGGTACAAGTGATTGTTTACGCCGGCGCCATTATGGTGCTGGTGATCTTTGTGATCATGCTGCTCAATGTCGAACATGCAGAGCCGCGGCGTAAACGGCTCAGGTTTCTCGTGCCCGCGGCGCTGGGCATGGCAGCCATACTGATTGCGGAAACTGCATTCATCCTTTACTCGGTGCAAACCTCTACAAACAGGCTTCCGGGTAATGTTTCAGATGTTGGTCTGACCCGCTCGATTGGTATGGGTCTATTTACGGGATACTTGCTGCCGTTTGAGATCACTTCCATTTTGTTATTGATGGCTATCGTGGGCGCGATGTCGCTGGCGCGCCGTACCACTGTGCTCTCATCGACGGCACGCGTCGTTCCCGGCGCGCAGGTGCTGGCGATGGATGTACTCAATCCGCGCGCGGTGGGGGATCTGCGGCCGGTCGAAACTCAGACGACCGCTGAGGCCGCCCATCTATTAGGTGTAGATTTCCATCGAGATCCAGAAAAGCGGGAAGAAGAATAAGCATGGAGCCACAACTTTCATGGTATCTCGCTCTCTCCGCCATTCTTTTTACGATTGGCGCGGTGGGCGTGATCATCAAGCGCAACGTCATCGCGATGTTCATGTGCATTGAGTTAATGCTCAACGCAGTGAACCTTACCTTTGTCGCTTTCTCGAGTTACTTTCAGGACGTCACGGGCCAGCTCTTTGTTTTCATCGTAATGACTGTCGCCGCCGCCGAAGCCGCGGTGGGACTGGGTATCATTATCACCATCTTTCGTAATCGTGAGTCTCTCGATGTGGATGATGCGAGTATTCTGAAACTGTGAGCGATTGGTCTTGGGCCTTTGGTTTCGGTCTTTGGTCTTTGGTCTTTGGGCTTTGGTCTTGGGCCTTTGAAGGGTTTCCGATGACAACGTGAGTTATAGATCAAAGACCAAAGACCAAAAGCCAAAGACCCAAACACACAGACCGCTTACTAAGAACACTTTTTGGAAAACAACCTGCTAAGTTTGATCATCTTTGCTCCGCTCGCGGGCGCGGCCATCAACTGGTTCGTTGGCCGGCGGCTGCGGAACGAGAAGTTCATTGGCATCGTAGCCTGCGCTTCTGTCGGTATTTCCTCGCTGGTCGCCTTTTACCTGACGTTCAAACCGGGGGGCGCGCTTACTTCAACTGAACCCGTTTTCGATCATCTTTGGACATGGATTCAGGTTGGTGGGTTTCGCGCAGACTTTGGCCTGGCAATGGACAGGCTGAGTGGGACCTACGCGCTGTTCGTCACTTTCGTCGGCTTCCTCATACACGTTTTCGCTGTGGCTTACATGCACGAAGACAGCGGTTTCTATCGCTTCTTTGCGTTTTTGAACCTGTTCATGTTTTCGATGCTCACGCTCGTGCTGGCTGACAACTTCCTCCTGATGTTTGTTGGCTGGGAAGGTGTCGGCCTCTGCTCCTACCTGCTAATTGGCTATTACATTGATCGCAAAGAAGCGGGAGACGCGGCCAAGAAAGCATTCATCACCAACCGCGTCGGCGATTGGGGTTTTGTCCTGGGCATTATGCTCATCTTCTTTATTACTTCGGCCGCCGGTAGTGCGTCTATCAGCTTCTTCGATCAACCGGCAAGAGGTATTACCAGCGCATTCAACGTAATCAACGCTTTACCAATCGACGCGTTCGCGTGGAAGACAATTTTCGCGGGTGGGCTCACTTCGGCTGCAGTGCTGCTCTTCATTGGCGCGGCGGGAAAAAGCGCGCAGATTCCACTTTATGTTTGGCTTCCTGACGCCATGGCAGGTCCTACACCTGTGTCTGCTTTGATTCATGCGGCAACGATGGTGACAGCGGGCGTCTACATGATTGTGCGCTGCTCGACCATTTATGTTCATGCTCCGACAGCGATGTTTATCGTGGCCATCATCGGTGCGGCAACCGCGATATTCGCTGCGACAATAGGACTCGCTCAAAACGACATCAAGAAGGTTCTTGCTTACTCGACGATCTCGCAACTCGGTTACATGTTTCTCGCGTGCGGCGTAGGCGCCTTTACCGCGGCAATCTTCCACGTCATCACGCACGCTTTCTTCAAGGCGCTTCTCTTCCTGGGCTCCGGTTCAGTAATTCATGGTATGCATCACGAGCAGGACATGCGCCGGATGGGCGGCTTGCGTAAGTACATGCCCATTACGTTCGCCACCATGATTACCGGATGGTTGGCAATCTCAGGCATA
>JALYTI010000338.1 GCA_030854375.1 Acidobacteriota bacterium
CCAGATAGATGACCGTCGATACTTGACCTTTGTAATCCCGGCCCACGGCCTTGGCCAGAATGGACTTGCGGCCATGCAGAGAAATGAGCGTACGCGTCAGGATAAAGTAAGCAATTGAGGCAAACAACATCACAATTCCATAAAGAGCGACACACCAGGGCGCAAAGTAGTTCTCGCCCATCCAGGCCGTGACAAACGGAACCAGCGATAACCAAAACAGCAGATGCAGGTTTGCCCAAAGCACACCACCATTCACGTGTTCGACCGCATGGAGCAGGTGATGATGATTGCTCCAGTAGATACCCAGAAATACGAAGCTCAGCACATAGCTCAACAACACGGGAATCAGGGGCAACAGCGCGTTGGGGGTGGGGTCATGCGGCACCCTTAGCTCGAGCACCATGATAGTGATAATGATTGCTATCACCCCATCGCTGAACGCTTCCATTCGATTCTTAGTCATTGCTCAACGTGAACCATCACCGCCGCCGGGCCGCGGCGTTGGCCCCCGATTCGCAACCGGGAACAATCCAAATTTTTATTGACCCTTAATGAGAAGCCAGAATGAGATGAAATCAGCGGCCGGTAAACAGGGTCGTCTCGTCAACGAAGCAAAGCCCATTACCCCATGGGTCTTCAGCATAAAAAGATCGTTCACCCCACGGTCGAACAACAATGTCGCCGGCGTTGGCGCCGTGAACGTCTTCCTTCAAAAGGCATCCTAGTTTGCGGGCCCGCTCGTAGACTTGTTCGAGATCGCCTACCGCGAAATAAATGTAGTCGGGTATGGGTTTCGCCTGCTCGCCGCCCGGTGAAGGATCGAGCAACGCCAGAATTACGGGGCCACAATCGAAATAGTGTCGGGTCGCTCGCGGAATTCTTCTTCCTTTGTCGTCCAACAACTTCGCATAGAACTCCGTAGCCTGATCGAGATTCGCAACTTGCAGGACCACTCGGAAGAGTTTCATAACGTCAGTCATCCTTCATGCGGGGCTTTGTTAAAGGCTATGCTTTCTGCAGGCACCAATTTGACATGGAGCGCATATTCGCGACAACGACGGTTTTAAAGGGCTCAACCCATTGCCCGCCAAGAGATTCTGTGGTGCTTTGCAACATCTCCTCATCGACGAGGAAGCGGTCGCTCCCGTCGGGAAGGTGATAGCGCCGTCCTTCAATGCGTTCTACCTGTTCTTCGATGCCGATAGTTGATGCTAAGCGAGCGAAGAAGATCCCGCCAGGCGTGAGCACTCTCCACATCTCCGTCACCATCTTCCGCCAATGATTCTCGTCTTTAGCGAAGTGAAGGACAGCGCTACTGATAACCACATCAAAGCTTGCATCAGCAAACGACATTGTCTCGACGGGCTCGGCACGGAAGTTACTGGCGGGCAGATACGCGGCAAGCGTAGCGGCCAGCGATTGCACCCGGGCTATGGCCTCTTTCGACTCATCAACGCCGCAGACATCGTAACCACTTCTCAAGAAATAGATTAGATTGCGGCCCCCACCGCAGCCGGCGTCGAGAACCTGCATCTTGGGAGTGATATTGCCCTTCAAGAGTTGATCGAACAAATAGATATCGATAGTGCCAAACCACTCTTGCAAATTTAGGCGAGAGCTCATAGGGAAGCGCTTTTATCCGCAGATTAACTCTACGCAGATAACCGGCTGCAAGAGCAAAAGTTTTCTTGCCGGCTTCGCGGGCGCGCGATGTTGTCTATCGCTCTTGTCCACATTTCCAACATGAAGTGAACTGGCCCTCGATCGTTTCATTGCAACGTGGACAAGCCCACGCATCATGAACTTCACTCTTGGAGTTTCGGCACATCTCTAACAATTCTTTGGCTCTGGAATAATCATCATCATCCAGAACCCAGAGCTCTGGATAGCATTCTGTAATTGGAATCTCACCCTTCGCCATCGAGAGATGTTCGTTTCGAATCATACAGGGAATTTCGGCCTCACGGAGTAAGCTCTCGAGTATATCGCTGGTGGCGCCATCGATCAGGTTGGCCGCTGTGAATAAGCGCTTCATTAATCACTCTCCCCGTAACTGCTACGCTGCTGCGCGAATTTCTAAACTAGTCCTCTTTAAAGATTGCTGATGGAGCGTGATACTTCCGATTCCAATCGACATATGGAACATCAGTTGCCCCAATAACATACTTTACAACCTGCCATTTGTTCCCACGTTTATGCAGCAGCGCGACAATGCCATCATCGAAAGCTCCCGCAGCAACCGCCGATTCATAAGGCGTCCCGCGGTAATCCACCGCACTCCCATCTGCCTGTTGGGGAACTCCTCTCAAGAATGCCCATCCATTCTGCACTTTCAGATGATCGATCTTGAAAACAACCTTTGCCTTTAACGGCTTCTGTATTGAAAGTCGCAAGGCATCGGTAATAGCCTGGCGCTCCGGCGTCCCACGTTCTGGCGTATATGGTTGGTTCTGGGCCAGGGCCTGGCATAAAAGCAGCACTAAGAGTGCGATAGAACAACCTAGTTTTTGTAACATGGCTTTTCTCTCCAACGTTAGAACTGAATGCGAATGGAACAACAAATCTAACATCCAGATTCGTTGAGGCGAAGGGCGTCGGG
The DNA here is from genome assembly GCA_030854375.1 of Acidobacteriota bacterium. GTDB lineage: Bacteria > Acidobacteriota > Blastocatellia > Pyrinomonadales > Pyrinomonadaceae > PSRF01. The sequence goes on from JALYTI010000338.1 coordinate 2,600, forward strand.
CTGATAAATTCGGACGCCTCGTTTCGGCCGGCTGAGCGAGTGCGCATTCGGCGAGTCAACCTTCAAGACATAACTCCGGCGACAGGTGTCGCCACGTCCTCAAGTAGCACTCCGGACGCGCAAAGCGTGCAGTCGGCAGGCAGCCACATCTCGTAGTCGTCGCGGGCGACAGCTTCGACTGCGACGCCACGCTCTGCGAAGAAGGCCGCGCCAGTTGACCCGAGGACAAGTAAAGCTCCCGCAACGACGGGTTCGGCGCCATGTGCCTTGAGTTCAGCATAAGTGCCTCGGAGTGCTGAGCCTGCGCTCATCACATCGTCAACCATAGCCACTCGCTTCCCGCGTAGGCGGCCGACGAATGCGGATGGAAGAAGATAACTGGCTTGATACAAGCCGCTGGGCTGGTCAGGCATCACACGCTCCGTGAAGCAGAATTCTACCGAGAGAACATGCGCGACGAGTTGTGCGAGGAACGCGCCGCCCAGAAGTGGTCCACAAACCGCCGAAACTGAGTGCAGACGAAGGGAATCGGCAAGGCCGGCAACAAACGGTGCGATCCGGCGTGGTTCTGCGAACAGCGGGTCAAGATCGAGCCACATTGCGCTGTGATGGCCCGACTCCAGCCGGAAGTGGCCACGCCGTCCGGCGACCAACTCCAGAAAAGCTGCTGCCGTGGTTTCGCTCATCGCGGTCCAGTTTTGGTCCGTTATTAGATTCGCCCAACGCCGCGCTTCAGCGGCGAGTTATCAATTAGGAGTTTAATGTTGCGAGTTCGCTGCACGCGCCCGTTTCAGCTATGCGGCGACATTGCTGGTAAGCAAGGGCGGGCGATGTTCTCTCGGAAACAACCTCTGGGTAGCGCTTCAAGTTGTTGCACTACCGAAAGCTGTCACAAGTTCGCTGCAGCCTGCTAGCTTTTTCCGTCAGGCGGTTCCAGGCTTCACGATCTTTTAGATTCGGCTTCGCCGTTTGATGTGCGGAAGGTCTCCGACCTTCCGAAGCTGTTATTTAAAGTTGGGCTCCGCCGCATTACTCTGGGGGCGCACCTCACCAGGCCACCGCATACCTCCCTCGACGTGGATCGGCGCCGGCGGACGAGACGCCATTCTGTGGGTTATAAACAATTACGGTGGGTGAAGAGAGCGTGCCCCACGCTGATTGCACGTTTACTTTGTGGCCGCGCGCTTT
>JALYTI010000032.1 GCA_030854375.1 Acidobacteriota bacterium
CGGTGAGTCCGATAGAAGGATCCATTTGGTTTGTATCTCCAGGGCCAACTTGCGATCTCAGGACTTCGACTTCGGCCGGCGCGTCTTCGGGTAATTAAGGAGCGGGGGCAAGCCCGCCTTCCTCACCCCGAGATTGGGTTACTTGATCAATCTCTTTCTAAATTGGAAGCCGTTCAGAGTGGGGGACAAAATATCCCTGCGCTGTGGAAGGGAAATCCTGGTTGCGCTAACTAGAATACAATTGAACGATCCGTTCGATGGCGCGGCCGCAGACCGCACAGAAATAGTTAGTGCGCGTGAACATAATGCAGTCTAACTGGGGTCTGTAGTAACCGTGCGATTCATATATAGCACCTTCGAAAGCGCCGACTTGATCCTTGTATTTCTCCTGAGCAAACATCGCATCCTCATGCGCCCGCTCTTCGTGGAAGAGCGCCTCCATCTCACTTTCAGGACGCTTATCCTTGCGGAGTTGTGCGCGACGCTTCTGAATCTCGCGTGAGTAAAGTTCGAAGGATTCTTTGTTCCAGGGAGTGGGGATTGGTGTGTCGGGTAAGACAAGATCGGCCCACTTAAGCGTGGCGGGATTCAGCAGAGCCGTGGCGTTTGGTTCCCATGGTTCAACGCGTTCCGTGGCCGGAGCGTACGCCACCGATGAGGTGTAGTATTCGTCGGCCAGCCCGGCGAAGTGGTGGCCAAACTCGTGGACAAACAGATAATTAGCATAAGCATTATCCACTGCCACCGTGCTGTAAAGATTGAAAATCCCACCACCGCCGTAGGTACGATTGTTGGCTAGTATCTCGATGAATTCATAAGGGGCAAACTGCGCAACATTCCGAAGAGCACGATTGTCGAAAGTAAGCACGTAGCGTTCGGAGCCGAAAGCATCGTAAGTAGCTCCCAGAGGCGAATTGCGATAGATACCTGTTGATGGTCGAGAAATGCCACTCTGCGCAGCAGGCGGGCACAGCGCCCAGACATTGAAGTCTTTCCTGTGTTCTTTAAATGGCGAGGTGGCGAATAATACTTCAGTTAACCGGCGCGCATCTCTTTCGAATTTCTTTAACTCTCGAGCCGTGTAGCCGTCACCGAGAAGCACAAAGTCGACTTTCGTTGCTGGGTCCCCCATCTTGTGAATTGGGATCAAGCGCGCCGGCGCAGTCATCTTTGCACGATCGATAAAGATGTCCGCGGGATCGACCAAGGTGGACCAGATAGGGCGCCAGCCATTGTTCGCGTCGCGCTTCGACAAAACAATTTCGACTGGGGCGGCGGGGGAGGGAAAACGCAGCGACTCGCCGAATGTACGCATCATGGTTTTGGCTTCGTCGGTCGTTTCCCACTCGCCGTAAATTGAAGCGAAGCCGCGCGAGAAAAGTAGGCGTTTGGTTTTCTGGTCACGAACCTCAAAAAAGTATTTGCCCAGATTGGTATCGTCAATAGTTTTCCTCATGTCGCCTGGCCATGGGAGCGGCTCAATAACCACGCGATCCACGCTGAACATCTCCTGCGTTGCGTTGCCGGTGTGGTAATAGTCCAGGCGCATCGTGGCCGGCGCGCCAAAACTCTGAGTGGCTGCAGCGCTGATTAGGAAAACAACGAGTAGTACTGTTATGCGGAGAAGACTGTTTCTGGTCATATTACCTATTGCTGTTGTGCTTTGATGATGGCCTCAAGTCGTTGTTTCTGATCGTCGGAAAGGTTGGCGAAGCGAACTCCAAATCCCGCGCGGGGTAGTTCGTACATCACCTCGCCCAGCAGTTCCATCCCTTCGCTCCCGGGCAGACATAACTGGAAAGCAATTGTCTCGCCGATCGCCATTTGTCCGGTGGTGTCGATGAAGCATCCTCCAATACTGATGTCACTGGTGCGAGCCTCATATTTACCTGCAGCGCCTTCCCAGAGTACCTCGACTAAAAGAGGAACACGTGTATGTTTTCTGTCGTGGTCAGGCAAGCGCGACCTTCCTGGTTAGGTTTCTGTGTACATCGGAAAGCGCGGCGAGAATAATACCGTTCGTCCGTTTAGCTCAAGTGATTCTTTGGGCATGACCGTGCTCGAACATCCAAACGAGCGGACAACCTGCAGCCACGAGTGGTCGGGGACTCCTAGCGCTTTGCAATTGAGGTCGTCTGCCAGGCGACCAGTCGCCAACGCCCATCCACCTTTGAATAGGACCTGATAAACCGTTCCTGATCGATGGTGACCGGATTCTGAGACGGCGTTTGCGAGGAGGATCTTTGATATTCCATAAACTGGTAACGTATGGTGGTGCGCCCAGCTACCAGCGCGCAGTCTCCATGCAAACGGACAGTTAGTTCGTCGACGGTTTTCTCCGGGCCGAGCGAAATGCCTCGTGGCCCTGCACTCATGGAGCGGGCGACGGCAACAATTTCTGCTTTCTTTTTGACGTCACCCTGCGCAGTTATCTGGATGTAATCGTCCGCAAGTATGCGATCAAGCGCAGCGTAGTCGCCTTTGGACAAAGCGGCTTCGAGTTCGCGTTCGAGCTTCTTGATCACCAACTCGCTCTTAATTCCCTGATTCTGAGCATAACAGTGAGATAAAGTTAGAAATAAGCCCAGCACCGCGAGTATCGTTTTGATAGTCATTAAAGAACTCCCGTTAGCTGTGATTCATTAGTAGCATACTTGGCTGCATCTGCGGACGTAAAGTGAGCATGCTATACTGTTTTGCTTGTTTAGCCCCACGATTGCTGCACGAAGGTTCAGCACGACAAAAATCCCTGGAGAGTGAGTAATAATTAAAAGTGAGTAGTGTTTTAGAGATCATCCCGCTCGGCGGTATCGGCGAGTTTGGAATGAATTGCATGGCTGTGCGTTACGAGGATGAAATGCTCATCCTCGACGCGGGCATGGGTTTTCCAGAGGAGACCGCCTATGGCGTTGACGTTTGCATTCCCAACTTTGATTTTCTCGAAGAGTATCGTGAAAACATCACCGCTATCGTTCTCACTCACGGACATGAGGACCATCTGGGGGCGTTGCCCTACATCCTGAAGAAATTCAACGTTCCGGTTTATTGTTCGCACTTCACCGCCGGACTGGCGGAAAGCAAGTTGGAAGAACATGACTTGCTCGGCGATACTTTGCTGCATCGCGTCGAACCGCGGGACGTCGTCGATATCGGCGTCTTCAGCGTTGAATTCATTCGCGTTTCACACTCGCTGATCGATTGCTTCTCGCTGGCAATCAAATCCCCCGTCGGAACAATCATTCACACAGGGGATTACAAAGTTGATGAGACGCCAGTCATAGGCGAGCCGATTGACCTCCGCTCCTTCCGCCGCTATGGACAGGAAGGCGTGCTTGCGCTGCTCTCGGATTCAACCAATGCAACTGTACCGGGCCGCACTCCCTCTGAACGCGCCGTGATCCCGGCCTTTGAAGAAATCTTTGCGGAAGCGCAGGGCCGGATCATCGTGGCTGCGTTCGCGTCCTCAATTCATCGCCTTCAAATCGTGCTCGATATCGCGCAGCAGTTTAATCGTAAGGTTTGTGTCTTGGGTCGTTCAATGCAGAAGAACGTAGAGATTTCCGACCGTTTGGGCTATCTGGATATTCCCGATGGTCTGCTTGTGTCGCTTAACGACGCGAAGCAAATGCGCGACCACGAGGTTGTATTTCTGGTCACCGGTTCACAGGGCGAGGCCCGCGCGGCGCTTTCCCAGATGGCATCGCAAAGTTATAAAGGCCTGATGATTGATGAAGGGGATACGGTTGTGCTTTCGGCGCGCATCATTCCTGGTAACGAGCGTTTGATTTCAAGAATGATCGGGATGATCTATAAGCGCGGCGCCAATATCATCGAAGAAAAACGACGGCTGGTACACGTAAGCGGGCATGCTTCACAGGAAGACATTCGCATCATGACCGAAGCGGTGCGGCCAAAATTTGTCGTGCCCATCCACGGCGAGTATCGCATGCTGTTCCGCCACAAGGAATTTGTGAAGAACCATCTTGGCTACGCGGAAGAAAACATTGTCTTGATTGAAAACGGCGATGTGCTCGAACTGGATGGCGAGCGCGCTGTTGTTACGGGCAAGCGTGAGATTGGACGAACGTTCATCGACGACACGGGATTTGACGAAATCGCGAGTGAAACTGTTCGCCAGCGCAGGCAGATGGCTTACGAAGGAATAGTCACCCTGGTCGTCGCAGTGGATGCCGAGACAGGGGTGATCCAGGGCGAGCCGGAAATCATTATGCGTGGCGTGCGCGGTTTCGAATCAGCTAACGGCTCGCTAAAAGATGCGCAGCGCATTGTTGCCGCCGCGATCGCCGGCGCCTCCCGGCAAACGCTTGCCGACGAGAGCCTCCTGAAAGAACACCTGCGCGTGGAGTTGAAGCGATTTATCCAGAAACTCACCGGAGCAAAGCCGGTGATTATGCCGGTAATTGTCCAGGTGTAGCGTCAAGTTTCAAGTTTCAAGCATCAAGTTTCAAGTTTCAAGTTTCAAGCCGATTCAACAAACTCCGCTGCCACCACCCTCCGCTATTGAGGTGAAACCGTGGCAACTTTTAAGACATTTGAGCAGATAGATGCTTGGAAAAAATCAAGAGAACTCACGAAACAGATATATCGGATAACCGGCCAAAGGGCGTTTGCTCGCGATTATGGCTTGAAGGATCAGATTCGGCGAGCGTGTGTTTCGGTGATGTCGAACATCGCGGAGGGATTTGAACGAAGTGGTTCTGGTGAGTTTACTCAATTCCTGGCCATCGCGAAAGGTTCGGCGGGCGAGGTTAGATCTCAACTTTATGTTGCTCTAGACCAGGCATATCTGCGGCAAGAAGAATTTGACACTGTGTCTCGCGACGCTATGGAGGTTAGCCGAATGCTCAGCGGTCTTATGAACTACCTTCGACGTTCGGGTATCAAGGGAACAAAATACAAGAAGCTAAACAGCCAACTTGAAACTTGAAACCTGAAACTTAAAACTCCCTTTGAATTATTGGTCCAATAAAGTGGTTATGATTACGGGCGCATCGTCCGGGATCGGTCGCGGGCTCGCGGTGGAACTAGCGCGTCGAGGTGCCAAGCTGGGATTAGTAGCGAGGCGAGTCGGGGTCCTCGAGGAAGTAGTCCGAGAAATTGAGGCCGCGGGAAGTGAAGCTCTTGCTTCGCCGGCTGACGTGCAGAGCCCAGGCTCGATTGGTGCGGCCGCTGACAAGCTGCGTTCCGGACTTGGGCCAATAGACGTGCTCATTGCTAATGCGGGAATAGCTCCAACGAAAGATGCAGCCGAGTTGAGTGGCGAAGAAGTGGCCGACGTGATGAATGTCAACGTCATTGGGGTGGCAAATAGCGTAGCAGCGGTACTGCCCCAAATGGTCGCGTTAGGACACGGTCACCTGGTCGCGATATCGAGCCTTGCCGCTTATCGTGGTGTGCCCAAGTCGGCTGCTTATTGTGCCAGCAAGGCTGCAGTCTCCGCATTCTTCGAGAGTTTGCGTCTTGATCTCGAACCAAGAGGTATAGACGTAACCATAATTCATCCGGGCTTTATTAAGACTGCTCTTACCGCTGACAGAAAGGCCCAGATGCCCTTTCTAATGGAACTCGACGACGCCGTAAAGAAGATAGCGAGGGCGATCGAGAAACGACGAAAACGGTATTCATTTCCGTGGCAGCTCGCCACCATTGTTCGCGCCGGCATGATCATGCCGATCTTTATGTACGACCGGCTTGCGCGAAAGAATTCATTCAGGGAATAAATACGGTCTTTGGTCTTCGGACTTTGGCCTTTGAAGGATTCTGCCAAGTTGAATGTAAGGACCTAACGAAAGCGATTCGTGGGCACGCAACCAAATTCAAAGACCAAAGACCAAAGTCCAAAGGCCAAGGACCGTCGACCGGTACTGGTGCAGTTTGGTTTTCGAGCCCTCTCATTAACACCGCGGCTTCAGCCCGGTGTCAGGCAGCGATCAGCGATGATGAACCGCTTCAGCGGTTTTCTTTCTATGTTGCCGATGCAAACCGTTGAAACGGTTAGATAGATCATGAGGGTGTTCTACACCGGGCTGAAGCCACGGTGTTAATGAAAAAACCAAACTGCACCAGTACCCAAAGACCAAAAGCCAAAGACCGAAAAACAAAAACGCACTCAGATACCTGAATCCAAAACATGACCATACTTCAGGCCATCATCCTGGGCATTGTCCAAGGATTAACCGAATTTATTCCCATCAGTTCCACTGCACATCTGATTTTCGCGTCACGTCTGATTGGGCTTTACAGCGGCATGGAATCAACGCTGAAGGCCGAGCAGACCACTGCGACAATCGCTGTCATCCAACTTGGGACGCTCCTGGCTGTGCTGATTTATTTTGCTCGCGATATCATCAACATCACGCGAGCGTTCCTGCGCGATCATCTTACTTTGCTGCTGGGTAGAAGCGACCGAGCGTTCCCCGATCGTTTCACCTCAACCGAGCCGCCTGTTCATGAATTCCAGCGTCCGACCTCCAGCAGGCTTTCGCAAGAAGCCTGGCTGGGGTGGCTTGTCATCATCGGCTCAATTCCGGTTGCGGTGGTAGGGTTGTTGTTTAAGAAACAGATTGAAGGCACGTTTACGAAAAATCTTTGGATAATTGCGACGATGATGATTGTCGTGGCGCTTCTATTGGCACTGGCGGAATGGGTAGGCAAGCGTAATCGTTCCATTGGTGAGCTCGGTATCAGAGACGCCCTGGCAGTTGGTTGTGCACAGGTCCTGGCGTTGATTCCGGGATCAAGTCGTTCGGGATCTACGATCATGGCGGGATTGTTTGTAGGTCAAACCCGTGAAACCGCTGCCCGGTTTTCCTTTTTACTTTCCATCCCTGCCATTGCCGCAAGCGGCGTTCTTGAACTTAAGGAAGCAATACATAAGCTACCGGACGGGAGTTATCTTCCTTTGATCGTGGCGACGATCGTGTCAGGTCTGGTAGGCTACGCGTCGATTTGGTTTCTGCTTCGATTTCTGCGCACCCACTCCACCGGAATTTTCATCGGCTACCGATTAATAGTCGGCGGACTCATCATTTTCGCGTTGCTAAGCGGATACGTTTCAGCAACAGCCGTTTAGACTGTTTATCCGTCGTCATGCGCGTTGCGAAGCCAGAGGGGAAACCTCTTCTGGAATCTCGTCATAGCGCTTCCAGAATGAAAACGCTAACAGACTGTTTCCGAATTCAGGTAAACTGAGTTTGCCCCTTCCTCCCCGACCCGAAGTGCAGGGTCAATATCATCAATTTCTAAAAGGCGGTGAGTTTAATGAAAGAAAAAGACCCGCAAGGTGCGCCTTTGCCCTCGCAACGACCGCGTAGTCCGCGAGTTCCTGTAGAATTTGCTCTCGTCGTGGATGGGAAGACGGCAACGGGCGAAGGCTTTCGGGTTAATGCGCAAGCGATTAAGATTAGTCGAGGCGGGGCCACTATTATCTTAGACGTCGATGTCGCGGTCGGATCGATTGTCAAATTGATGCCTCCATATGGACGCGAGGTCCAGGGTGAAGTGAATGGAGCTTGGACTGATCGCATAGATGGTCGCCGGCGTATTGGTGTTAAGCTATTGGCCAACGATGGCTGGTTTGCGGAATAATGATTAGTCAATAAAGTAAAAAGATCGATGAACCTCACATGAATGCCAAACGTTGGATCGTGCGTGTGCAGGACGCACAGCAAGTTGCCTCGCTTGCCCGCGCTTTGGGTGTTTCCCCGACAATAGCTGCACTTCTCATTTCGCGCGGTTGCCACGACGAGATTTCCGCCAGAAGTTTTCTACAACCCTCTTACAATCAGCTTCATGATCCCTATCTCATGCTGGGTATGAAAGAGGCGGTTTTTCGGTTGCTAAGCGCAATCGAAAAGGAAGAACCAATACTCGTTTACGGTGACTACGACGTTGACGGCACCACCGGAACAGCAGTTCTTCTGCGCGCCCTGAATCTCTTAGGCGCTCGCACTGGATTTCATGTCCCACATCGGTTCACGGAAGGTTACGGCATTCAGCAAGCCGCCCTTCAAAGGGCCGTGGCCGAAGGTTATAAACTTGTGATCAGCGTGGACTGCGGCATCCGCGCCCATGCGCCTCTCTACTGGGCACGCGATAATGGACTCGACGTAATAATTACCGATCATCACCTTCCCGATGAAGGCGAAGGTGTTCCGCCGGCATACGCTGTCCTTAATCCCAACCAGCGAGGCTGCAATTACCCTGATAAGAACCTGGCCGGGGTTGGCGTCGCTTTCAAACTCGTGCACGCCTTGTTTCGAGAGCGGGATCGCGAATCGCAAGTCGAAGCATTTTTAAAGATTGTCGCCATCGGGACCGTTGCTGACGTCGCGAAGTTGACAGGGGAAAATCGCACCATCGTATCGCTTGGTTTGAAAGATCTTCCCAGCGCGACCAATCCAGGACTGCGCGCGTTAATGGAAGTGGCTGGATGCGGTGCCGGCATGACAGCTTATGATCTGGGATTTCGTATTGGACCCAGAATCAACGCAGCCGGCCGAATGGATGCGGCACGTGCAGTTGTTGAACTTTTTAGCACGAAGGACAAGGAAGAGGCGCGCCGCCTTGCAAAACATCTCGATACTCGCAATCAGGAAAGAAAAGAGGTTCAGCAGCAGATAGTCGAGCTGGCGATCGCCGAATTGGAAAGTGCCGAAACAGAGCCGGCGAATTCTTATGTGGCGGTGATAGCTGGGGAGGGTTGGCACCGCGGAGTGATTGGTATAGCCGCCTCGAAAATTTCTGAACGCATCAATCGTCCGTGCGTGGTGCTTTCGATTGATGGTGACCTCGCACATGGCTCTGCGCGAAGCATAGAACCCTACCATTTACTCAATGGTCTAACGTCGTGCGCCGACCTATTCGAAAAATTTGGCGGTCACTCTCACGCAGCGGGAATCACTTTGAAGCCCGGACGAATTGCCGAACTTCGTCGGCGTCTGAACGAACATGCGGCCGCTTGCTTAACCGATGAAGACTTGCAACCGTGCGTCTACATTGATGCTGAGTTACCTACGGAAGAAATCACGTTTGAGCTGGTGGGTGAGTTACAAACGCTTGAGCCATATGGAGCCGGTAATCCTCGTCCAACCTTCCTGGCTCGCGACTTGTGCATCCTCACCGAACCGCGTTTAATTGGTGAACGGCATCTCAAGTTGAATGTGGCTGGGCCAAAAGGCCGACCACTCGAAGCAATTTGGTGGCATGGAGCAGAACAAGGCAGCACGGTAAAAAAGGGCATCGACATGGCATACACCATTGAAACCAGCAATTGGACGGGCGAAACATTTTTGCAATTGTCGGTTCACGATGTCCGAGATAAGCAAATAGCAAACACCAAACAGCAAACTGCCGGCAGCCGGTGAACATCTGATGTGTTCGCCCAGGCGTTCAAGAGGGCTTCTGTCATGACTCCATTAGTGGTTTGCCGTTTGCTGTTTACTGATTATTAAGATGCAAGAGATCACCAGAAAAAGATCAGTCTCGATAGGGTGGCGCGCACGCGCCCCGCTGGTGGTCCGTGCGGGCGCTTTGTTGATTCTGGTCGCAGCCATAATTTTTGTGGCCGTGTCTTACTATCGCCTGCGCAATAACAAACCGTTTCGACTCAAATCGGAGTCACCGGAACTTTCAAAAGAAATCACCGGGATCATCGAAGGATATGAGCAACGAGTAATGAAGGGAGATCGGCTGTATCTGCTGCTTCGCGCCTCGCGCGACGTTACTTTTTCTGACGGTCACCATGAACTCGACCACGTAAATCTAGCCGTTTATCCTCCGGTGGGTGAGAAGCCGGACCAGATCGCGGCTGATAAAGCGATCTACGATCAGAAAAACTCCGTTATCACTTTCCTGGGCAATGTGAAAGTTGAAACGAAAGATGCGCTGAAAGTGAACACTGAGTCGCTCGCTTACGATCAGAACAGTGAAGTCGCGCAAACGGACGCCGCCGTTTCTTTCGATCGCGAAAATGTCTCCGGCCATTCTACCGGAGCTGTTGTATTCGCAAAGAGCAAGAAGCTCGAATTGAAAAAGGATGTTGAAATCACTGTAGCGCCGGAAGTGCTGAAGGATCCAAAAGCAAAACCGTCTTCGACGCGGTCGCGACCAGTGACAATTCACTCGGGCCATGCGGCATTTGAGCAAGATTCAATGAAGCTCAGTTTCGCGGGTGGGGTTACGGCCGAGCAGGAGCGCGACCTCATGAGTGGTGATAATCTGTACGCCACTCTAAATGACCAGAAACATGTGGAAAAGCTCGAGGTACGCGGGAATTCCTATCTGCGTTCGATGGAGCAAGGGCGATCGGCTGAAGTTCACTCCGTCGACATGGATTTTTTTCTGGATAAAGATCAGCGTCTCGAACGCGCCGTGGCAATGCGGGATGCAGGCGGCAAGACGCTTGACGCTGATTCGGAGTTGCAACTTACAGGCGCCAATTTGATCGAA